>JBGYPO010000133.1:0-9706 GCA_041838435.1 Aliicoccus sp.
CTATAAAGAGCGTCAAATCTGTGATGTTTATAACAGTTTTAATTTGCTGTTATAAACGGTCCAGAAATTCGCTTGTTCATAGCAGTTTTTTCTATTTCTGCTATAAAGAGCGTCAAATCTGTATTGTTTATAACAGTTTTTAATTTGCTGTTATAAACGGGGCTGAAATTCGCTTGTTCGTAGCAGTTTTCTCTATTTCTGATATAAAGAGCGTCAAATCTGTGTTGTTTATAACAGTTTGAGAATACATCAAAAAAACCTCTCCCATTATCATGATGAGAGAGGTTTTAATCGATACCACCGGTCGGGATCGAACCGACACTCCGTTAAGAACCGGATTTTGAATCCGGCGCGTCTGCCAATTCCGCCACGGTGGCATAATAAAAAGCAACATATATTATTTTAATACAAATGCTGGCTTACGGCAATGTTTTTCTGCTAATTAATGAATTAACCAAGTGAAATAGTGTAAAATGATGTGTAGTAATTAAAAGGATGTATGACATGTCAGAAAATAATATAAACGGCCCCATGAATGTAGGTTGGTTGCATCAATATCGAATGAAAGCTTTTCTAATCGCACTAATCATTGTATTATTTATTGAAATGACGGATATGCTTAATGGAAATTTAGATATCAGTCTCTTGTATCTTGCTGCACTCACCATTAGTCTAGTTGTTATTCCAATTATCATGGTGAGAATAATTCGTCATCTATTAACGAAACATGTAGACCCAGATGAAGATAACTTAACCAATCAAGGTTTTACATATTTCTTTGGCAGCATGGTTACCAGTATCATCATCATTATATTAAGTTTATTTATGGCGAGATGGTTTCCAATCTTCAAATTATATGAATTCTCTTCAACTACTGCAACGAATCTCGGGATAGCTGTTTTTATCGTGTTGATTATTGTAACAATAGTAATGAAGTATTGGCCGCTCACAATATTGATTGCACTAATAGGTGGTCAACATTTGATTAACATCATTAGTGAGGATGGTTCTCAAATCAGTTATTACACAATCGTTATGGGAACGTTGCTCGTTCTGTTTATAATAGGAGTCATCGTGATGAGTGTGCTGATCACAAGAGATAAAGATGAGTAAAAGACAATAAGAAAGGTCGCGTTAAAATGTCTCAACAAAATAATAATTTCGTACCGGTAACAATTGGTGCAAATCAAGGTGCATACAGTTTGGCTCGTGCGTTCGAAGAAGCATATGGAGTGAAGACGGAACTCTTATGTGGTGTATTAATTTTCCCAATTAAGTATTCAAAAATGTTTAATGTCACGGTGGACGATCAACTTCATTATGACCCAAGAAAGAGTTTAAAAACTTACATAGAACAAATCGATATAAAATATCCAGGCAAAGATAAAATTCTTATGCCATCTGAAGATTTCTCTGTTGGTTATGTGCTGTCTAATATGGACTTATTTAGTGAAAAATGGCATGTTCCATTCTCAAATAAAGAAATTACAGACGTCGTCTCAAATAAAAAACTATTTTATGATTTGTGTGAAACAATTGGCCTCAAGTATCCACGTACATGGGCGCTGGGTGCAGATGATACATTCCCAGAGGATGCAGAAGGTAAGCTTGTCATCAAACACCTGGAGTCGAAACATTTTGAGGCAGCTGTTAGTAGTGGCGTTAATAAACTTTATATTTTAGATAATCAGGATCAAGCTGAAAATACGCTCAATCAAATTCGTAAAGATGGGTTCAATGAAAGCATTGTTTTGCAAGAATACATAAAATCTGAGGACACAGACATTGCGGTAGTGACTGCATACCGCTCTATCTCAAATAAGAAAGTCGAATTTATTTCATTTGGACGTGTGCTTGTTGAAGATCGTTCTAAGATGAAAGCTGGAAATCATCTCACGATTTTAACTGAAGAAGTACCAGAAAGAATTGGTGAAGGTATCACTCAACTATTAGATGAAGTAGACTACATTGGTTTTGCTAACTTTGATTTAATTTATGATAAAAGCAAACAGGAATGGAATTTCTTAGAGCTAAACCCGAGACTGGGCTACTCGAACTATCAAGTGACGGCGGAAGGTTATAATGTGGCTAAAGTCGTTGTCAATGATATATTCAATACGCTTGATATGACAGATTTTTATCATTCTCAAATTATCTATACTGTGATTGATAATGGTCTCAATAAAAAGTATATTACTGATGAATATAAAGACGTATTCAATAAATTGAAGCGAGGAAAGCAGCTATTTAATCCGTACAACAATAAGGCAGATATCAGTTTAAATCGAACAGTTGAAATGCTCAAGTACCATAGAAGAGCGCGCCGAGAGATATTAGAAGGTAGGTAGTATGAAACATTTTTTTAGCATTATTGGTGGGATGGGGACACTGGCATCGACGCAATTTATTGTTGATATGAACCGTCTGTACTCCCCGGATGAGGATCAAAAGTATTTGAATTACATTCTTTACAATTATGCGGATGTACCGGACCGGACAGCATATATTTTAGATGATTCCGAAGATGACCCGTCACCGTATTTAATTGAAGCTGTAAAAGCAGTGGAGTCACTGGGCACAGAGTTCGTTGTAATCGCGTGTAATACGGCGCACTATTTTATTGATGAGATTAAGAAAGAGACAGATGTACCAATTCTTAATATGTTAGATGTGACGGGTGATGCACTCCGTCAACATGATGCCGAACGCATTGGAATTATGGCGACACGTGGAACATTTAACAGCAAGCTGTATCACCAGGTGATTGAAGGCGCCGGTATGACCGTTGTTGAACCTGGAGAGTTGCTCCAAGAGAAAATAATGTCACTTATATACGATGATGTAAAAGAGAACAACCGCGTGGATAAGGAAAAGTTTCAGGTGGTACTGAATGAATTTAAAGCACTTGGTGCGGAGATTATTGTACTTGGATGTACGGAATTATCGTTTATTCACTCTCATTTTGAAGAAGAAATCGAAGGATTAATCGATGCGCAACAACTCACAATATTAGAAACGATTAGACGCGCACGCAGTACGCAACACAAATAATATGTAATAGAGGTATATTATGAAAAAGTTATTATTCGCCTCATCACTCTTACTTTTACTCGTAGCATGTGATGATACGTCAAATGCAGATGGAGATTCATCCGCTGAAGAAGAAATTGCAATCGCATCAGAAGAAGTCGAAGCTGCTGAGGATAATGATGCAGAAGATGAAGTAGAAAACACGGATACGGATTCTGAGGATGAAGAAACAGAAGATGTTGAAGTAGAAGAAGATACAGAAGATCCAGAAGAAGATACAGCAGAAGAATCTGAAGTGATCGAAGAAGAAGTCGAGGAAGAAACAGATGACCTTGAGGGTCGTGCACCTTCAAATGAGACGCGTATGACGTTTGAAGAAATCGTCACAGATGGACCGTCAACGCCAAAATCTATCATTTCAAACGGTGAAGGTTTACTCATTGCAAACAACATGCTGTATCAGCACAGCGTGACAATTTATGACTCTGAAACAAATGAACTTGTGAAGAGTTTGAGTGATGCTGTAGATCTACATTCATATGGTTTCACGGACTATCCTGCAGATACGCTCATTAACGGTTCTCCTGTTGAAGCGGTGTGGACGTCTGATGGTGACTACGCATACGTATCGAACTATCTAGTGGCAGAATACGGTGGTTACGCAGATGATGCTTGTGCAAGTGGACAAACAATCACGCCGGGCTTTATCTATAGATTTAATGCTGAAACGTTAGATTGGGATCAAGTCATTCAAGGCGGTCGTATTCCTAAGTATGTTGCGCTTACGAGCGATGATAGTACACTGCTTGTTTCAAACTGGTGTGATCAGGACTTGTCGATAATCGATGTGGAAACAGGTGAAACAATCCACAGAGTCCCTATTAATATTAACCCGCGTGGAATCGTTATTTTACCAGACGATAAAACGGCATACGTCACTGCACAGTGGGCGCATGAATTATATCGTGTGGATATCGAAAACGGTACAAGTGAGAAAGTAATGGATACAGGTACGATGCCGCGTCATTTAGTCTTGAGTCCAGAGGGCGATATCATGTACTTAACAATCTCGCGTGAGAATACGATTTTGAAGATGGACGCTGAAACGGCAGAAATTCTTGACCGCACGACAACTGGACTTGAACCGAGAACGACTGATATTTCTCCAGACGGTACAGCACTGTATGTCGTGAATTATGACGAAGCGACTGTGTCCAAGTTTGATGCCATTACGCTGGAAGAAATTCAGCGTGAGCCAGTCCATGATTCACCAATTGGTGTCACATATGACGAGAAAACAGGTAAGGTATGGGTTGCGAACTACGGTGGATCATTCCACGTATTTAACGACCTGGCTGATGAAGATGAAAGTTTAGAAGATACAGAAGAAGTTGATAGTGAATAATTTTTAGTTGGGACTCGATTTAATTGAGTCTCTTTTTTTGTTTGAGGCGCTCATGTAGAAGACAGCCTGTTTATCTTCTACGTGAGAGCTGTTCATATAGAGGATAGACCGCTTACCTTCTACGTGAGAGTAGCTCATATAGAAGATACACCGCTTACCTTCTACGTGAGAGTCGCTGATATAGACGATAACCTTTCTACCTTCTACGTGAGAATCGCATCTCAATCATAACCCATAAAAAAACCTCCCACACCTACAAAAATATCTGTAAGTATAGGAGGTCAAATTTAATTCAATTAAAAGTTATTCTGCAAAATATCCGGGGATTGATTTAACTTCCAGATATTCATTAATACCGAAGTCTCCCCATTCTCGGCCGATACCTGAATGCTTATAGCCACCAAATGGGAGGTCATTCGTGCGGGCACCATCGTTTAAAGTAACAACGCCTGCCTCCATCTTACGTGCAAGGTCACGAATTACATCTTTGTCATTACCAATGACGTAGCCCGACAATCCATACACTGTATCATTCGCAATTTCAATCGCGTCATCTAAATTTTTATACGTAAGGATACTCATCACTGGTCCAAATATTTCTTCTTGTGCAATCGTCATGTCATTCGTAACGTCAGTAAACACAGTTGGCTTAACAAAGTAACCTTTGTCGAGTCCATCTGGTTTGCCTAGACCACCAGCAAGCAATTTTGCTTCATCCTGCCCTTTTAACATATAGCCTTGAACTGTATCGAACTGATCTTTACTGACAAGTGGTCCAACACGCACACCTTCTTTGCGTGGATCACCTACGGTAAAGTCTTCAACCTTTTTCAAGATTGCTGCTTCAAAATCATCTTTCATACCCTCAGGAATAAGTGTACGTGATGCTGCTGTACACACCTGACCAGAGTTGTTCATAATTTTATTTAAAGCAGCTTCTGCAGCTGCTTCTACATCCGCATCATCTAATATAATAAGTGCAGACTTACCACCAAGCTCCAGTGAGATTTTCTTAAAATCATCTGCAGCATTTTTCATAATCATTTTACCAGCGTCACCCGAGCCCGTAAATGAAACTTTACGAATCTTTGGATGTGAACTGATTGCATCTCCAACTTCACTACCGCTGCCAGTAACTAAGTTAAAGTAACCTTTTGGTACGCCGGCTGCTTCAAAGATTTCAGCTAAAATAATTGCTGCAAATGGTGTTTCGCTTGAAGGTTTTAATACAACCGGACATCCTGCTGCAAACGCTGCTGCAAGTTTCAAGCATGTTTGGTTTGTCGGAAAGTTCCATGGTGTAATTAAACCAGATACACCGACAGCCTCTTTAATAATTAACCCTTCACCGCGACGCTCTTCAAACTCTACCTTATCAAGGCCTTCTATCGCACCTTCAAAGTGATTGATACCAGCTTGGTAGTGTGTTTTTTCAGATAGTTGTAACGGCGCACCCAGCTCATCAGTCATTGCCTGAATTAAGTCATCTTTACGCTTTATATATTCATCTAGGATGTTTTGAAGCATCTCTTTACGTGCTTCAACTGGTGTATTTCTAAACTCAAGATAAATCGCATGTGCAGCTTCTACTGCTTTGTCTACATCTTCACGTGTACCTTTAGCGATTTGACCTAATACTTCTTCAGTTGATGGGTTAATTACATCTTGTGATTTGCCACTTGTTGACGCAACCCATTCGCCATTGATATACTGTTTTGTTCTGTTATACATATATTTATCCTCCTGAATATGATATTATAATAGCGTTTACATATATTATTGTGATATAAACAGTCAAAAATGTACAACAATTTATCTTTTCATAAATAATGCATCACAATATAATGACTAGGGGAGAACCAGACATGTTAGAAACGCGTACGGAATATGATTTTTTAGGTGAGAAAGAGATTGACGTCAATGCGTATTATGGTATTCAAACAGTAAGAGCAACAGAAAACTTCCCGATTACAGGATATCGTCTCTCAACAGATTTAATTCGCGCATTTGGTATGGTGAAGCGTGCGAGCGCAATCGCCAACAATGAAATAGGCCGTCTAAATGAAGAATTCAAAGATGCGATTGTGCAGGCATCTGAAGAAGTTATTGATGGGGAACACCATGATCATTTTATTGTGGATCCAATACAAGGTGGTGCCGGTACATCAATTAATATGAATGCGAATGAAGTCATTGCAAACCGGGCATTAGAAATTTTAGGACAAGAAAAAGGAAATTATGGCATTTTATCTCCGAACAACCATGTAAATATGTCCCAATCTACAAATGATGCATTTCCTACAGCAATACATATTGCAGTGATTGCGCGTGCTGAGAAGCTGCTGGAGACGATGCAAGAAATGCTGCATGTCTTTAAAGACAAGGCGTCTGAATTTGACCACGTGATAAAAATGGGACGCACGCACTTACAAGACGCAGTTCCAATTCGCTTAGGACAAGAATATGGCGCTTACGCGAAAGTGATAGAGCGCGACATCAGACGGGTTACAAATTCAATAGAACACTTATATGAAGTCAATATCGGTGCAACAGCTGTCGGCACAGGTTTAAACGCAGATGAATACTACATAGATGTTGCAGTGAGAGAACTGACAAAAGCATCAGGATTTCCTATGATGCGTGCAGATAATTTAGTCGACGCAACACAAAACACAGATGCGTATACAGAAGTCTCAAGTCAGCTAAAAGTTTGTATGATTAATATGTCGAAAATTGCGAATGATTTAAGACTGACGTCCTCAGGTCCCCGTACAGGACTAAATGAAATTAATCTGCCGGCAAGACAACCGGGTTCATCAATCATGCCTGGTAAAGTAAATCCAGTAATGGCTGAGATGATTAACCAAATTGCGTTCCAGGTCATTGGTAATGATACGACGATTACGATGGCATCTGAAGCGGGACAGCTTGAACTAAACGTAATGGAACCAGTTCTTGTATTTAACTTATTACAATCGATTGATATTATGCGCAATGGTTTTAATGTGTTTACACAACACTGTGTCAAAGATATCAGTGCAAACACTTCAGTTATGAGAGAATCTGTTGAGCGCAGCGTCGGTACGATTACTGCTTTAACACCACATGTCGGGTATGACAGAGCATCTAAAATTGCACGTCAGGCAATTGTTACAGGTGAATCTGTGCGGACATTATGTGAAAGAGAAAATATTTTAACAGCAGAAGAGTTGAATATAGTATTTGATGCGTTCGAGATGACAAATATTGGTGTATCCAAGTTACCAACACGAGAAAATTCAATTAAATATTAATAATTTATCGATAACCGTTGCAAATGCGCAACGGTTATTAAATTTTCATGAGTAAATTATGAGAGTTTATTTAAAAAGTATCGCAATTATTCAAATTATCTGATAATATAACTCTATAACTACATAGGAGGACGTATGCATGAAAAAATTGAACCGAATTGCTTTATCTGCCGTATCACTTGGCTTACTTGCAACAACAGCTATGAGTTTTAACACCAACGAAGCACACGCACAAGACGAGGATAATAACAGAGGCGATTTAGTTATGGCCATGATGAGTGATGTTGTTACGCTCGATCCACACGGAAGTAACGACACATCTTCAGCGCAAGTAAGAATCAACCTATATGAGCGTTTGACGATGACAGACAGAGATATGAATCTTGTCCCGAGTCTTGCGACTGAGTGGGAAGCCATCGATGATACGACATGGAACTTCAAGTTAAGAGAAGGTACAACGTTCCATAGCGGTGCAGATTTTACAGGTGAAGACGTTAAAGCAACACTTGATCGTGTATTAGACCCAGCGCTTGGATCTGAAGTTGCATTCCTATTTGACATGATTGAAGAAGTAGAAGTTGTCGATGACTATGAAGTTAATATTCATTTAGAATATCCATTTGCACCATTACAAAGTCACTTGGCACATAATACAGCAGGAATTATGAGTAAAGAAGTTATAGATAAAGATTACCAAAACGCACTTGATGAAGCAGGCGTTGACATGACACTTGAGGAGTATTACGACCTTCGTGCTGAAGGCGGCGATGCTTACGAAGAGGTTTTTGTTGATGTTAGTGAATTCTTAGGTAACGTGATTGCAGTAGAACCTGATGGAACAAACCATTTGAAATTTGTTTCACGTTCAGCGGGTAGCAACGTTGTGACTGAGCTGTTCGAAGATTTCCAAGGCGGAGATCGTAACTTTGATACTGTGACATTTACAGTAGTTCCTGAATCTGGTTCACGTATTGCTGAATTAGAAACAGGTGGTGCTCAAATCGTTAAAGAACTCGATGCAACGAACTACGACCGTGTTGCCGAAGGCGAGGACACAGATGTGGTTGAATCAGCGTCACTGCGTACAGATTACTTAGGATTTAACGTAAATGCTGAGCCATTTGATGATATTAACGTACGACGTGCGATTGCACACGCAGTTGACCCACAAATCATTGTCGATGGTATCTTTAACGGAATCGGTACGGTTGCAACTGGACCAGTGGCTGAAGGCGTCTTCGGATATGACGCTGAGCAGGCGACACAAGTTTATGACTTGGATTTAGCGCGTGACTACTTAGCGGAGAGTTCAGTGCCGGATGGATTCAGTACGACACTTTGGGTACGTAACGAAGAGCAGTTCGTAAACATTGCATTAATTATCCAGGAAAACTTAGCTGAACTTGGTATTGATGTTGAAATCGAACAGATGGAGTGGGGTACGTATCTTGACCGCACGGCTAACGGTGAGCAGGAGATGTATATCCTAGGTTGGACAACTGTAACAGCTGACTCGGACTATGGGTTATATGCACTTTATCATTCGGATAACTTTGGTGCACCAGGTAACCGTTCATTCCACTCAACACCTGAACTTGATGAGGCGTTAGACGCTGGACGTACAGAAGCTGAAGAAGATGCACGTCTTGAAGCATACAGTCTAGCTCAAGAAATCATCATCGATGAAGCACCAAACGTGTTCTTAATTCACCAAAACTTTGTAGCGGGTTATAACTCGTCACAAGTATCTGGAATCTATGTAGATGCAATTGGTGATGTTAGATTTGAAGAAGTTGAGTTCTTAGACTAAAATTTAAAAGCAGTTCTAAAAATATAGTGCATTTCTATGGAGTGCACTATATTTTCAAAATTAATTCATAGTATTCTTATATAATTAGGAGATGATACAGAGTGAAAAGTAAACTTAAATATTCTTTATTAAGCCTTGGTTTATTAGCGACTGTTGCAGCCGTAGCAG
>JBGYPO010000134.1:0-8206 GCA_041838435.1 Aliicoccus sp.
CATATCTTTTAAACTCGGGTGAATCACCCGAGTTTTCAATCAGAAAGGAAGGTCTAGATGACTGAGACGAAAAGAATTATTGAACTAACAGAAAAGTACGGCGCAAACAACTATAACCCCCTACCAATTGTTATTTCAGAAGCAGAAGGTGTGTGGGTCCACGATCCAGATGGCAATAAGTATTTAGATATGTTGGCTGCTTACTCTGCTGTAAACCAAGGACATAGACATCCGAAGATTATTCAAGCACTGAAAGATCAAGCAGACAGAGCAACACTCACATCACGTGCGTTTCATAATGACCAACTTGGCGTATGGTATGAAAAGGTATGTCAGCTTTCAGGTATGGAGATGGCTTTGCCAATTAACACAGGGGCTGAAGCGGTAGAAACAGCTATGAAGGCTGCACGACGCTGGGCATACGATGTTAAAGGTGTCGAAAATAACAAAGCTGAAATTATAGCGATGAACGGCAACTTCCACGGACGTACTTTAGGTGCAACGTCATTGTCATCAGAAGCGACATATCGTCGTGGATACGGACCTTTACTTGATGGTATAAACCTTGTTGATTATGGTGATATCGAACAGATTAAAGCTGCGATAAATGATAATACAGCAGCTGTTTTACTCGAACCTATCCAAGGAGAAGCGGGCATTATTATTCCACCAGAAGGATTCTTAAAAGAATTACGTCAAGTGTGTGATGAGAACAATGTCCTATTTATTGCTGATGAAATTCAAGCAGGACTTGGACGTACGGGTAAAATGTTTGCAACAGATTGGGAAGAAGTAAAGCCCGATATGTATATCTTAGGTAAAGCACTCGGTGGTGGTGTATTCCCAATTGCGTGTGTACTATCATCTAAAGAAATTCTTGGTGTATTTAATCCAGGTTCACACGGTTCTACGTTTGGTGGTAACCCACTTGCATGTGCGGTATCTATCGCAGCGCTGGATGTTTTAATTGATGAAAATTTAATTGAAAAAGCACAAGAGTTAGGTCAATACTTCATGGATGAATTAAAGAAAATAGATAATCCAGCTATAGTAGATGTTAGAGGAAAAGGTCTGTTTATTGGACTAGAATTAGATGAAGAAGCACGTCCATATTGTGAGTCATTGAAAGAGGAGGGTGTGTTGTGTAAAGAAACACACCGCACTGTGATACGCTTTGCACCACCTTTGACAATAACGAAAGAAGAGTTGGACTGGGCACTCGATAAAGTGCGTAAAGTACTTACAAAATAACCATTTCAAACTATCGTGTTTATGTTACAATAACGTTAAATCAAGTATCATAAAATAAGGCGGATGAAAAATGTCAGAAAATTCGAATCTTGTGACGTCTACACAAGGCATTATTAAAGAAGCATTAGACAAACTTGGCTTTGATGAAGGTATGTATGAACTTATTAAAGAGCCGATGCGCTTATTAAAAGTTCGTATTCCAGTACGCATGGATGATGGTTCTGTAAAGGTATACACAGGATACCGTGCACAGCACAACGATGCAGTTGGACCAACTAAGGGTGGAGTGCGTTTTCATCCGGATGTAACAGAAGATGATGTCGTTGCTTTAGCTATGTGGATGACTTTAAAAGCAGGTATTGTTAACCTACCATACGGTGGTGGTAAAGGCGGTATCGTATGTGATCCACGTGAAATGAGTATCGGTGAAGTAGAACGCTTAAGCCGTGGCTACGTTCGAGCGATATCTCAGATTGTTGGACCAACAAAAGATATTCCAGCACCAGACGTATTTACAAATGCTCAAATTATGGCTTGGATGATGGATGAGTACAGTGCCATCGACGAGTACAACTCACCAGGATTTATCACTGGTAAGCCTCTGGTATTAGGAGGAAGCCAAGGGCGTGACAAAGCAACAGCACTTGGTGTCGTCATCTGTTTAGAGCAAGCATTAGCGAAGCGTGGTAAAACAGTTGAAGGCTCTAGAGTTGTCATTCAAGGATTTGGTAATGCGGGTAGCTTCTTATCGAAAATCCTTTCTGACAAAGGTGCTAAAATCATTGGTATTTCAGATGCGCATGCAGCATTACATGATCCAAATGGTTTAGATATTGATTACTTACTAGATCGTCGTGATAGTTTTGGAATGGTGACAAACTTATTTGAAGATACAATCACTAACGAGGAATTATTGGAGCTCGATTGTGATGTGTTAATCCCAGCTGCAATTGCGAACCAAATTACTGGTGAGAATGCTGCGAACGTTAAAGCTGATATTTTATGTGAAGCTGCAAACGGTCCTACAACAGCAGAAGCGACAAAAATTCTACACGACAAAGGTACATTAATTGTTCCTGACGTGTTAGCATCTGCTGGTGGAGTAACAGTTTCTTACTTCGAGTGGGTTCAGAACAACCAAGGTTATTATTGGGGCGAAGAAGAAGTAAACGAAAAGCTTGTTAACATTCTTGTGAATGCATTTAACGAAGTTTATGACTTAAGTCAATCACGTCGCGTAGACATGAGACTTGCTGCATTTATCATTGGTATCAAACGTACAGCTGAAGCAAGCAGATACCGTGGTTGGGCATAATATTTATTGAAAATTTTTATCTCCTCACAATTTGTGAGGAGATTTTTTAAGTTTATAGGAAAGAGTCATTTTGGTGTATATGTTTTCGTGCCAATGAAAGATGCTCATAGTCCCGATTAGACTGTTTTCGGGACTGTGAGAGTGGCATAGTCACAATTCACGAATTTTTTCCGCTCTAATCTCAATTCTCACAATATGTCCATTGATAATAGATTGAAAACTACATAGAATAGAAGTACCTAATAATGTTGGAGGGGTATTATGAGTCATATTACACTGGATATTAGTAATGTACGCGATTACTTAAATATAGAAGAAATAGTACAGCTGGAGGATTTTGTCAAAGTTGCACACGATATGGTGCACAACAAATCAGGCGCGGGTAATGAGTTCCTTGGGTGGGTAGATCAACCTGTTAATTATGATAAGGATGAGCTTGCACGTATTAAAGATGCTGTCGACAAGATTCACAGTGATTCTGATGTACTCGTCGTAATCGGGATAGGTGGTTCTTATCTCGGTGCAAAGTCTGCAGTAGAAATGTTAAAGCCAACATTTGAGAAGCAGCAGACCGAAGTTATATTTGCAGGTCATCATATGTCGAGTCACTATTTAAATGAGCTCACAGAATACTTAAGAGACAAAAAGTTTTCAATCAATGTGATTTCAAAATCAGGTACGACAACAGAACCTGCAATCGCATTTCGTATATTAAAGCGATTGCTCGAGGATACGCATGACGATGCTGATTCACGTATTTTCGTCACAACCGATAAAGAAGAGGGTGCGCTGAAAGAACTTGCAATAAATAAAGATTACGCAACATTTGTTGTGCCTGATGATATCGGTGGTCGATATTCAGTACTAACTGCAGTGGGATTCTTGCCAATACTCGCAGCTGGCATTGACATAGACGCAATGCTTGAAGGTGCGCGTGCAGCGCGCATAGATACGCTTGAGACAGATATTAAAAACAATCATGCATATGTTTATGCGCTCATACGAAATATCCTTTATAAAAAAGGGTATCAAACAGAAATGTTAATTAATTATGAACCACGCCTCCAATATTTCAGCGAATGGTGGAAGCAACTGTTCGGCGAAAGCGAAGGCAAGGACTATAAAGGTATTATGCCGCACAGTGCGAACTTCACAACGGATCTACACTCTCTTGGGCAATATATCCAAGAAGGTAGACGTACGCTTTTTGAAACTGTAATCAGTGTAGAAGCCCCAATGAGTGATATTGAACTAACAAAAACAGAAGACGATCTTGATGGATTAAATTATCTCGCAGGAATGTCGATGTCTGAAGTGAACAATCGTGCAATGTTAGGTACGGTACTTGCACATGTTGACGGTGGCGTTCCTAATTTAATTATTAAAGTACCTAAACTCGATGCATATACATATGGATATCTCGTTTATTTCTTTATGAAAGCATGTGCCATCAGTGGTTATTTACTCGGTGTGAATCCATTTGATCAACCGGGTGTAGAAGCGTATAAAACAAATATGTTTGCACTCCTGAATAAACCAGGCTATGAAGACCAGCATGATGAATTAAATGACAGACTGTCTTAAGATGTTATATAATTGTTATGCATTGTTTTTACAGTGTAATGGATAAAAAAGGTGAATGTAATGCTAGAATACTTACGACGTTTGACGACAGAAGAAGGCATCACTGACTTGTTCATGACTTTTGAACAGTTTGGAATCTTTTCTGGATTCTTTCTTGTATTAATTGAATCATTCTTACCTATCTTACCTCTCTTTGTTATTGTCGTATTAAACATCAATTCTTTTGGTTTTATTGTTGGTGTAATAATTAGTTATGCTGCAACGGTCACAGGGAGCTATCTGTTATTTATAGCGGTAAGAAAATTATTTAGAAAACGCGCACAGCAATATATTAGAAAGCGCCGCAATCTTCGAAAGTGGTTAGCTTTTTTGAATCGAAACTCTTTTGTATTCTTATTCATTATGCTGGCACTACCATTTACACCAACGTCTCTCATGAATGTTTTAGCGGCAATCGCTGACATAAAACGCGCCGCATATTTATATATATTACTCGGTGCCAAAGCATTTATGATTCTATCTATGGCTTTGGTCGGATATGATGTGACGGGCTTCTTTACATCTCCTGGCAGACTTGTGTTCTCAGGCATACTACTTGTTGTGTTATATTTTGTTTCTAAAAGATATCAACAATACGTAAGAAAAAAGATACAGGGGTAATAAGAGATTATGAGAAAAACTTTAATTGAATGGTCTATATCAATATTAACAGCAGTCGTACTCGTCTTTGTTATCAAAACATTTTTCTTTGATACGTATAGAGTTGATGGTTCAAGTATGAATGAGACTTTTCAAGACGGCGACCGCGTCATCGTCAATAAATTTATGAATTATTTTACAGATTATACAAATGGCGACGTGATTGTCTTTAACGCAACCGAAGAAGACTTACATATTAAACGTATTATTGGTAAACCCGGGGACAAAGTACATGTAGTAGAACGGGAGATTTTTATCAATGGGGAATTGTACGATGAACCATATATCGATCACCCATTTGGGGCGAGAGTTAATGAATTTTTAGTCTCTGATTTAAACGGTGAAGTGATACCAGATGGGCAATATATTGTCCTTGGAGATAACAGAACGAACAGTCGTGATAGCAGGCACTACGGACTTGTTGACCGAGAAACAATTATCGGTGAAGTTCAAGTTAAGGTCTGGCCATTCAGTGATTTTACAATAAATTTTAAATAAATAGATAATTTAGAGGTGTCTTGTGTGAAGAAGGAGTTAATTGAATGGGGAATAACAATACTTATTGCCGCAGTAATCGTTATTGTGGTAAGAACATTTTTATTTGATTCATTTAAAGTAGATGGTCTAAGCATGGACCCAACATTTAAAGATGGTGATCGTGTCATCGTCAATAAAATACAAGATAGTTTTACAGATTATGATAACGGCGATTTAATTGTGTTTTATTCTCAGGCAGGACCACCTTATGTTAAACGTATCATCGGCGTACCCGGTGACAACGTAGAGATGGTAGAAAAGTTAGTCTATGTAAATGGGGAACCGTTAAATGAGTCTTATGTATATTATACAAATGATTCTTACTTGGATAACTTCACACTCGAGGATCTAGGTGTTGATGGCGATTCTATTCCAGAGGATTATTATTTAGTGCTGGGGGACAATCGACCGCTCAGTCGTGACAGTCGAGATTTTGGTCTAATTGAGAGAGACAGCATTATCGGAGAAGTACAACTTAGATTTTGGCCACTTAATAATATGACGATTAATTTTAACTAAACATAAGCATTCCACGTGTATTTTTTGTGGAATGCTTTTTACAATATTGAGGTGAGCACATGGGTACGATTGAATTTTGGACGGGGAGTAGTGGTGTAGGTAAATCACACCGCATGTTCTCAGAAATATTTGATGATACGAAAAAAGAACCACTCGGACCATACATATATATCATTACGCCAACACAAAATACATTGCGTTACGAAACTGAACTCACTCAGCATGAGCTCGGTGGAAGTTTAAGAACAGGCGTATTTAGTTTTAGCCGTTTTACATGGCACGTTATGAACGAAATTGCTTTTGAAACGAAAGACAGCGTCTCTGAGCATTCACAAGTCTTGTTATTATTCCAAATTATGCAGCGCCTCCATGAGGATGGTCAGCTTAAATATTTTAAGGATACTGCGAATGAGCTCGAGTTTAGCAGAAAAGTATTAGACATGATTAAAGAGTTAAATCGTTATCATATTTCTCCTGACATACTAGAAACTGTGGCGTATACGCATCCTTCGACTACAGAGAAAATGCATGATGTTGTATTAATTTATCGCGAGTGGCAGCGTCGTGTGCAGACTTTAAATATTGAAGATTTTAACGTGAATCAACAGCTGATTGATGTGCTTCTGCGCTATGACAACTTATCTACTATAAAAGATGCGACCATTTATATCGATGGTTTTCATAACTTTACTGAAGGTGAGATGGCACTCATCATTGCACTCTCGAAACGTGTGAAACAGGTGACTATTTTACTGCTTCACCTAGATGTCGCAGCTCAGCCTGAATTATTTAGAAAAACAAACTTTGTGATAAATAGGATTCGAGATTTGGCGAATGGTGATATACATGTGAGGGTAATTGACGATGAGTCGCACCGTGCATCTAAGACAGGACTGCATCAAGTCGAAGAACAACTGTTATACCCAATCAGTACAAAATCCATCACAAACTATGACGGTGTTTCGTTTATACATGCACAAAACGTCAATCAAGAGATGACAGAAGTTGCAAGACAAATTGAGAATTTAACGTATCATCGGGGTGCGAACTACTCAGAAATTGCTGTCTTATATCGAGATGCGAATGTTTTACCTGCACTCAGCGCTGCGTTAGAGCGATTTAACATTAATTATCAGCTCGATACGAAAATCCCAATGCGGCGTCACCCATTTATTAAGTTCATCATCGCCTTGATTGATTGTTATCAAAACAACTTTAATCAAAAATCATTTATTAACTTATTAAAATTAGGTTTCTTAACCGATAAAAGTGATACACCTCTGATTTATACACTTGAAAATCTAATTCTGGAACGTGGTTTAACAGGTGCCGCATTAAAAGATGACCGATATTTTATGAGTGTGACGAAAATCGATGAGGATGGTGAAGCGCATGCTTCGTTTGAAGACAATCACATCGCTGCATGTATACATTTAAAAAATGAAGTTATTAAAACATTAGATGAGTTCTACGCGCAGTTACATGACGGAATGCATGCGAGCGAATTTTCTTATCTATTGTATGAATTTCTTGAAAAAAACAACGTTTTAAATATACTCAGTGATACATTAAAATCTTTGGATACATCACATCCGTATCGACATAGCGAGACGGAACAGGCATACCGATTACTTATTACCTTGCTCGATGATTTTGTTTTGTTGTTTAAAGAACAACCACTATCAATTGAAACGCTGCTTACTGCATTTACAGAGGCGCTCGTACAGTCTGAATTTAATTTATTGCCTGCCACGATTGATCAAGTGACCGTGGGTAATTTAGATTTAGCAAAAGTAGAAAATAAAAAATATGTGTTTCTGGTCGCGATGACGAGTGAGAATATGCCTATGAGCGTTAGTGACTTAAGTGTCGTTTCTGACCGTGAAAAAGCAGATTTTGACGCGCACAATATTCATTTTTCACCGACCTCGACAGAACTTGCAAACGATGAGAAATTCGTGTTTTATCATGCAGTCACCCGTCCGACAGATGGACTCTTCATCAGTTGGTCTGACTATAACGTAGGCGGGACGCTTACGAAGTGCAGTCCATTCGTGGCGCAGCTACTACCAAGCGATGGGGCCCATGCTTTAAATTATAATTATTTTAAGGTTTCTGATTACGGCCTGTCACCTCAGCGCCTTGTATCTTCAATCTATACATTAATGCCTGAACTTTATTCAAAACTCGAGCAGCTAATTGGAAAGTTGTTAGAAGTCGGACAAAAATATTCCATGCTCCCTGAGAAGTCAGGCATAGTAGAAATCAACGCGCAATGGTTAAAAGTATTAAAACTATTAA
>JBGYPO010000135.1:0-16830 GCA_041838435.1 Aliicoccus sp.
CTTCACCTGCAGTCACTGCGATAACTGCAGTGTCATAAGTCTTTTTAGCCGCTTCTTTTTTACTCGCCTTTTTCTTTTGAATGTCGCGGAACTGTTCGCGCATATTCTCGACTTTCATTTTAATAAGCTCACCATAAGACGCACCATAAGAGAATGCTTCACCTGGTGTTTCTGTATGCACATGTACTTTCACAATTTCTTCATCTGAAATAACAAGTAACGAGTCACCGAAGTCGCTCATTTCTTCACGGAATTTATCTTCGTTGAACGCACGTTTATCTTCACCGAAGCGCACCATGAACTCTGTACAATATCCATACTCGATGTCGTCTACAGTCATAAAATCTTCAAATTCATGATGATCGTTAACAAAATCATCTGTGTTCTTTGACTGGAGCGTTTCAATGCCTTCACCTTTTAGTGCAGCAAGAAATCCTTCGTACACATAAAGTAAGCCCTGACCACCAGAATCGACCACACCGACTTCTTTTAAGACAGGCAAGAGGTCTGGCGTGCGTTCAAGTGAAGCCTGTGCTTCTTCAATAACAAGCGTCATGAGTTCAATCATATCTTCAGCATCTGTTCGTTCCAAAGCTTTCTTTGCTGAGTCTTTCGCTACGGTAAGTATTGTACCTTCTACCGGCTTCATGACCGCTTTATATGCTGTTTTTACACCGCTGTCAAGTGCACTCGCAAATGTCTCCATAGTGAGTGTCTCTTTATCAACAATTGCTTTAGAAAAACCTCTAAATAATTGCGATAAAATAACACCTGAGTTTCCACGTGCACCCATCAATAATCCCTTGGAGAAATATTTACCAACTTCTCCTATATGCGTCTCTTCTAATTCTTCAACTTCATTAGCACCTGAAGTCATAGACAGATTCATATTCGTACCCGTGTCTCCATCTGGTACAGGAAAGACATTTAATGAATCAACATAGTCAGCATGCTGGCGTAAATTGTCAGCGCCACTGATTATCATTTTCCTAAACTGTAAACCATCGATCGATTTCATTATATATCCTCCTAGCTACTCACTATCATTGTTGATAATACGTACACCTTGTACATGAATATTAACAGCATTGATTTCTAGTCCTAATGTTTTTTCTAATTTATATTTGACTGCACCTTGTACGTTCGATGCAACTTCTGAAATTTTTACGCCATAGCCGACAATGATAAATAAATCGACTGTCAATTGATCATCTTCAAGTTCCACCACAACGCCGCGTGAATAATTATCTATACCCAAAAGCTCACTCACGCCGTCTCGCACCTGATGCTTTGAAGCCATGCCGACAATCCCGTATGATTCTACAGCAGTATTTCCTGCTAGTGTTGCAATGACATCTTGTGGAATTTCTATATTACCACGTTCATTTTTTATTTCGAGAGTCATTCTTATTCCCCCTGACACATTCTCTAATTATAATCAAATTCATTGTTTAAAGACAACCTAATTGTTAATATTGTTTCTAGTATTGTCGAAACGCACTTGAAACAGTGTAATAAATGCTTGTATGTTGTATAATATTATTGTACTATATTATAGTATTTAAATTAATAAACAACTGAATTCACAATGCCGTTGTATATATGAAAGGGTGAATCTAATGGCAAAAGAATGTTATATCACAGGTCGTAGATCAAGATCAGGTAATAACCGTTCTCACGCATTAAATGCTAACAAAAGAACATTTGGCGCAAACTTACAAAAAGTAAGAATTATGGTTGATGGTGAACCAAAGCGTGTTTGGGTATCTGCTAGAGCTTTAAAATCAGGTAAAGTTGAACGCGTATAAATTTTTATATGTATTATGAACCGGGACATGAAGAGTCATGTCCCGGTTTTTTTAATCTTTACTTTCGACAATAATGATTGGTGCACTCGTCTCGAGTGTAGACATACGACCTTCTGCGAACTCATTGCTGACGGTTAAAGTCTTCCCTATCTCGAGCTTTGTTTGTTCAACTTCATACTTAAACCCGGATAAAGTTAAGCGCGTATCTGGATACATTGGAATAATGGAAATGTATATCATATCTGTTGTTTGTTGTAGCGTATGACGCCCGGCGCTCACACTTTTAATTATATTCATCTCATCTATTAGACGAATGTTTTTATTAACGAAGTCAGCGTGCACAAGCGCTTGAATGTTTGCAAGTCCGTGATCCATACGGCCACCGAGCGCGCCGTACACATCAATATCTTTATAACCTTCACTGACAACATATCTTAGACTGAGTTCAAAATCTGTAAAATCTTTTTCACTCGGTACGATGTCCACGTCCATATGAGACTGTATCACTTTTAACTCTTCTTGACTAACGGAATCAAAATCACCAAATGCATGGATTGGTGAAATTCCTAAACGAATTAAATAATATGCACCATAATCGACACCAATCCATTTATGATTACTAATTGACTTAAAAAAATCCTGGTCAATTGCACGAAGTAACATATTAACTTTCATTGACATCCCTCATCATTGTAATCGCATTTTCAGCATTATCTGTATTAAACAAATGTGAACCGCTGACGAGTAGATTCGCACCTGCTGCTAAACATTGCTTCGCTGTATCGTCATTGATGCCACCATCTACCTCAATATCAAACGTTAGATTATATTCATTTTTAATTTGAGTGAGCTTATGAACTTTATCGAGGCAGTGACTAATGAACGATTGACCACCAAACCCAGGGTTCACACTCATAATTAAGATAAAATCAACGTCGCCTACAAGATGCTCGACACTGCTCACTGGTGTTTGAGGATTGAGCGCCACCCCGGCTCTCATACCTTTATCTTGAATGGATTTGACTAGACTGTGTGCATGATGTGTCGCTTCAATATGAAATGACAACATATCGACGCCAATACGCGCATACTCATCAATAAATTGCTCAGGATTTTCAGTCATCAGGTGCACGTCCAGTGGCAAATCAGTCGCACTGCGCACGGCACGAATGACCGGCAATCCATACGATATGTTCGGCACAAACTGACCGTCCATCACGTCTAAATGAAACGCGTCGGCACCCGCCTGTTCCATTGTTTTAATATCTTTAGATAAGTGTAAAAAATCAGCTGAAAGTAAGGATGGAAGCACCCAAACACGCATTAATATCGCTCCTTTCGATTTTTTATCTCGTTGAAAATAGCAATATAGCTGTCATACCGCGTTTGTTTAATCTGTCCACTCTCGAGCGCTGCTCTCACGCTGCATTTCGGCTCAGTGATATGCATGCACTCCCTAAACTTACAGTCATTTTGAAAATCATTAAATTCTTTAAAACAATATTTAATATTGTATTTATCGATATCACTAAACTCAATAGTACTGAATCCTGGTGTGTCTGCGATTAGCCCACCACCGATTTCGACCAATTCAACGTGACGCGTCGTGTGCTTACCACGGTTTAGTGATTTTGAAATATCATCCGTTTTTAGTGCAAGTTCCGGTAATAACGTGTTGAGTAACGAAGATTTACCCACACCTGACTGACCAGATAAAACGGTTACTTTATCCTCAAAAATATCGAGTAGCTCTGCATTGATCTCTTTATGATCTGTAAAATACAGCGGATAAAGTTCACCGTAAGTATCTAAAATTGTGTCTATAAGTGATTTATCTTCAAGTAAATCGAGCTTTGTCACAACAATCACAGGTTCGATATCATACGCTTCGACATATGCCAGAAATCGGTCTAACAAATAAAAACTAAATTCAGGTGATTTTAAACTCATTGTGATTACCACTTGATCGATATTCGCAACAGTCGGACGTTTCAGTTCATTTTTACGCGCATGAATATTTGTGATGTAGCCATCCGTTTCATTTTCAATTTGAAAATCCACAAAGTCACCGACGATTGGTGACTCCTCAGTCTTCCGGAACAAACCACGCGCACGCGTTTGATATAACGCACCATTAAATTCAACATAGTAAAAGCCAGCGAGTGCTTTAATTATTCTTCCCGTCTGCATACATCACCTCTAAATATTTTTAATTTCATTATAGCAAGTATAACAAGTATGATAAAATAACACGGTATATATTAAGGAGTTGTGATTATGGAACAGGAAATTCATGTAAGTCAATTGTCAGAAACATTATCTAACGGGGAATACACACTTATCGATGTACGCGAGCACGATGAACTCGTAGAAACAGGTTTTATCCCAGGCGCAATTCATCATCCGATGAGCACATTCGATACTGCTGTCGATACACTCGATAAAGAAGCGACACATCTTGTCATCTGCCGTGCCGGCGGTAGAAGTGCGAACGTCCAACAATACATGCAGGGACTCGGCTACAAAGCAATTAATGTTGCTGGCGGCATGGATGAGTATGAAGGTCCGGTAGAGCATTTATAATTTTGTTTAGTTTTCAGTCAAGATAGTTACATGTTCAATATTCTAAAAGAATATTAATAGTATTTTTAACTACAAGTGTGATTCAGGTCCTTTTTTTGGGTCGTGAATCACATTTTTTTGTGCGCGTGTGATTCAGCACCGTTTTTTTGGTCGGGAATCACATTTGAAAGCCCTGCGTGTGATTCAACGCTGATTTTTTGGTCGGGAATCACATTTGAAAGCCCTGCGTGTGATTCAGCACAGTTTTTTTGGTTGGGAATCAGTTTAAACTAAGTTCGTGCAACTCAATGCCGGTATTTAAGCCTCGAGTTGCAGTTCAACAGTCGTCGTGCAACTCAGTATCCAAATTTTGATAGGGAGTTGCATTTCAAGGGCCATCGTGCAACTCAACACCTATATTTTAATCGGGAGTTGCATTTCAAAGGCCATCGTGCAACTCAACACCTATATTTTGACTGGGAGTTGCATTTCAAAGGCCATCGTGCAACTCAGCACCCAAATTTTGATAGGGAGTTGCATTTCAAGAGCCATCGTGCAACTCAACACCTATATTTTGATCGGGAGTTGCATTTCAAAGGCCATCGTGCAACTCAACACCTATATTTTGACTGGGAGTTGCATTTCAAAGGCCGTCGTGCAACTCAGCACCCAAATTTTGATCGGGACTTGCATTACAAGAACCGCCGTACAAGTCAGAACCTAAATTTTAGCCTGGACTTGCATTTCAAGACCCGTCGTGCAAGTCAGAACCTAAATTTTAGCCCCGACTTGCATCACAATTATCAACTTCCCAACGCATGATTCCTTACACAAACCACTCCATCAAAAAACCTCTCAGATCCACAGATATTCCATCTGCAAACCTAAGAGGTCCACTCAAGCAATTATTTTCTTTTTACTACTTCACGAACGTTTGTAATGTCAACGCCGCTTGCGACGCCGCCCGGTAACTTGTTTAAGTCAACTGTTAAGTCTTGTTCCGGTACATCATAAGTGATGCGGCTTGCAAAGTATTTCATTGTTTCTTCCATGATGATAACTGTCATCCACTCACCCGCGCAACGGTGGTTTGTATGATAGTCTCCCCCACCTTGTGGAATTAAGTCAAATGGTGATCCATCCCACTCTTTAAAGCGTTCCGGATAAAACTCGTTCGGGTTGTCGAATACGTCGTCTCGGTGCATTGTTCCGTAAACGTCAAGAAGGATCATGACGTCTTTATCGACTGTATGGCCATCGAATTCAAAGTCCACTTTTGATTTACCTGGTAAGAATGGAACGAATGGATAGTATCTACGTACCTCTTGTGAGAACATGTACGCATAATCATCATCGTTTTTAATTTTTTCGCGCGTTTCTGGGTACTGATGCATCGCAAGTACTCCAAATGTTACGAATCTGTTAATCGCAATTAAAGGACGGAATGTGTTCATTAAATCTATTGCACACAGTCTTGAATCCATTGGCTTGCCTGTATAGTCTTCCCAATGTGAAAATTCATACAAAGCAGTTCCTTCTGGTGGATGAATTTTACCTTTACGCGTCTTGATGATTTGATCTTCTAACCAATCTTCAACGCGGCGACGTGCAGCTTTTGATTCTCTATATCCTTTGAATGATAAACCGAGTCCTCTGAATGAATCGATCATCAAGTCCATATCAGTTGCAATGCGGTCTATTTCTTCTGCAGGTGCTTGAACCCCAGCCCAGCGTGTACCGATATGTGTCAATTGTACGATCGCTTCGCGATAGACGTTGACTTTATCCTGGCGCTCCATGTTGATTGTATTCGATAACCACTGGTTACGTGTTAATTCACGTAAGTATTGAAGGTTACCCTCTGTCATAAGTGACATGAATAACGCTTTTCTATCGATGTGAACTTTACCTGTAGTTGTATGGATGGCACCTTTACCAAATAATGTGTTAACAACACGTTTTGGTAACATACCTTCACGTTCAATTTTGTCATTGTCATAGAATGTTTCAGCTGCTTTTTTACCGCTTAAAAAGATAACGCGTTTACCACCCAGACCACGCGTTTCAAAAATATTGTCTGAATTTAATCGCTTGCGCTGATTTTCTGTGTACTTATAGCCCTGTTTTAGTACTTTTAAAGTATTATCAAGACCACTGTCTTTTTTAATTGTGCTCATTTATCCGTTCCTCCTCAACATTCTTTCCTAAACTATTATACTAAAATCGCTTACAGCATGCCAATAATTCCTAATATGGAATCGTCGCATCGATGATAACTTCATCATCGACAGTAATTACATAGCGGCCGGCTGAGTTTTCTAAAATTGTCATATTCACCGTGTAGCGTGAGTCAGCGGTGATTCCGAACACCTCATAAACATTATCAATCGAGTGGTTCACATCACTGATGTAGACGCGCACGATTTGTACAGGTTCTTCTTCGACCTCTTCATCTTCATCCTCGTCCTCATCATCTTCATCTTCTTCACTGCGCTGATATGTGTAAGGTATATCAACCGTATTAGAATATGGACGTTGTGACGGTGGTTCTGGACCGACTGAAATCGTCAGCTGAATCGTTTCTCCAATTTCAAGTTCCCCATCTTCTGGACTTTGCATCATAACAAAACCACTTTGGACACTGTTGCTGTACAAACGCTGGATAACTTCTGCTTCTAATCCTAAAGCTTCAATCTCTTCAATTGCCTGTGCTTCTGAAAACCCGATAAAACTCTCGACTTCCACCATTTCTATACCCTCTGAAACAATAATAGACAACGTTTCATCTTCAGTGAAAATCATCGTCTCCGGTGCAATGGATTGCTCTAATATCTCACCGGCATTATCCGTTTCTGTATAGACCTCTTCTACCTCAACACCGAGAAATGCTAAAGCTTCAATTTCATCTAAAACATCATCATATTGATTGCCTCTAAAGTCCGGCATCCCAGTAGGCTCGCGTCCAAGCGAGACAACCACATCTATAGTCGTGCCTCTTGCGACCACGACACCTGATTCCGGGTTCATCTCAACAATGGTATCGATTGGAGCACTTTCATCGTATCTTTCACTGATGTCACCAATACTTAATTCAGTTTCAAGCTCATCTAAATGTGCCGCAGCTTCTTCTACAGTCATACCCGTTAACGTCGGAACACTCACATCGTTGCGCGTTTCATCTGTCATTAATATATACCCTATATACAGCAGTGGTAATAATATTAGAAAAATAAATATTAAACCGAGTAAGCAACCGACGTTGCGCTTTGGTGGATTGCTCGCACTTAAAGGCGCGTCACGCAAGTCACTTTCAGCGTTATCCCCATTTACATACTGCGCTTCATCCGGCACGTATTCTTCTTCATCATCCTCACCTTGAGACAAATCAAAGCTGAGCAAATCTTGATACACATCACTAACATGACGATAGCGTGCACCCATGTCTTTCTCAGTACATTTCTTGATAATGCGCTGCAGGGCAGCTGGCACATCAGGGCGTATATCTAAGATATCCGGCATCGGTTCTGAAATTTGCTTAATTGCAATCGACACTGGCGTTTCACCATGATACGGCACGTCACCTGCAAGCATTTCATAGAGCACGATACCAAATGAATATATATCTGTGCGCTCATCAGTCGACTGTCCTTTTGCTTGTTCCGGTGAAATATACTGGACAGAACCCATGACCTGATTCGTCTCAGTCATGCGCGTTTCACTCATCGCTTTTGCGATTCCAAAGTCTGTAATCTTCACGTCATTCTGTTCATTTAATAATATGTTTTGAGGTTTGATATCCCGGTGAATAATCCCCGAATCATGCGCGTGACCAATCCCGTCTAAAATCATCCGTGATAAAGACACAACCTCTTCTATAGCTAACGGATGATTATCTTGTACATAGGTCTTTAGCGTTGGGCCTATAATTACTTCTGTCACGAGTATTTGATACTCATCAGAATCATCAACATCATATACACTCACGACGTTCTGGTGTGAGAGTTTTATCGTGCTTTGAACTTCGCGTAAAAATCGATTCTTCGACTTATCTAGATTATTCGGATCGACTTTTATCAGTTTAACGACGACATCACGCTCAAGGATAATATCTGAAGCGATGTATACAGAGCTCATGCCACCACCGAGATATTTTTTCAGTTGATAGCGCTCTGAGAATATACGTCCAATCACACTTACTCACTCGCTTTCAAGTCAGCGATTACGATGCTAACGTTGTCTGTGGATCCGTTATCAAGAGCACGTGTAATAAGGGTATCAGCACGCGAATCCAGCGGCTTGTTATTGAACATTTCTTGATAAATTTCATCTTTTGATAAAGTATCCGTCAGACCATCTGAAGCGAGTAACAAATAGTGATATTGTTTGTTGCGTAAGCGAAATACGTCGGGTTGAATCAACCGGCTCGTCCCCATCGCTTTCGTAACGATATTGCGCTGCGGGTGCTTAAGTGCCTCTTCACGTGTTATCTCACCAGAATCTACGAGAAGCTCCACAAATGAGTGATCTTTAGTTACCTGTTCGACTTCACGACTTGTCAGCACATAGCCACGAGAATCCCCAATATTTAAAACAATAATTGTATCCTCAATAAACGCAGCAAGTACAAGTGTCGTTCCCATCCCTTTGTATTTAGAATCTGTTTCTGCAAAATCGTAAAGGTCACGGTTCACTTGAATGATTAAGTTTTTAATAAACTTCTCCGCTTCGTTGACGCGAAAAAGATTCGTATTCTTCCATGCTTCGACGATGCGGTTTTTGACAAACTCACTCGCGACATCACCATGCTGGTGACCACCCATACCATCCGCAACAAGGAGTAATTCCTGGTCAGTACCGTTTAATATAATGGCAGTTGTATCTTCATTATTTTTACGGTAGTTCCCAGTGATACTTCTCTCTATAATCCTCATTTGAATCAGTTCCCCTTAATCTCATCCTGTGATTCTTTCGCACGGAGCTGTCCACACGCAGCATCGATATCTGTACCCTGCTCACGACGAAGCGTTGCATTAACACCTGCATTATTTAGTGTTTCTAAAAATGCGAAAATATCATCGCGAGATGTTCTCACATAGCGCCTCTCCGGTACATGGTTGACCGGAATTAGATTCACATGACACTTCAAATCTTGAATTAAATCTGCAAGTCGTTTCGCATCTTCCGGCTGGTCATTAACCTTACCGAATAATCCGTACTCAAATGTAATACGACGCTTTGTTTGTTGTTGATAGTATTTTAAAGCATGCATCAGTTTCTCAATATCATATGCTTTATTGATCGGCATAAGTGATGTACGCACATCGTTATCTGCAGCATGTAAACTTACAGCAAAGTTAATCTGAATATCTTCATCTGCAAAGTCATAAATGCGCGGCACAATTCCACTTGTTGAAACAGTAATGTGGCGTGCACCAATGTTTAGACCGTCATCATGGTTGATAATGCGGATAAAATTCATCATTGCATTGTAATTTTCAAATGGTTCACCAATCCCCATGATAACAATGCTTGAAACACGCTCGTCCGTCTTGTCCATTTCACGCTGAATCTGAACCACTTGTGCAACGATTTCTCCTGCTTCAAGATTACGCTTCAAGCCACCGAGTGTAGACGCACAAAACGTACAGCCAATCTGACAACCGACTTGAGTAGTCACACATACAGAGTTCCCGTAATCATGACGCATCAATACCGTTTCAATTGAATAGCCATCTCTCAGCTTAAACAAGAACTTTATCGTTCCGTCTTTTGACTCTTGTTTCACAAGCGTTTCAAGTGCGTCAATGCTGTAATGTGTCGCCAGATGCGTGCGGATTGAGGCTGGGATATTCGTCATGTCATCAAACGAGGTGACGCGATGCTGGTACAGCCATTCGAATATCTGTTCTGCACGGTAAGATGCCTCGCCAAGAGAATCAACAATTTCAACTAGCTCGTCAAGTTGATACGAATAAATCGACGGTTGGTCAAATTTTGGTTGTTTAATATTTTTAATCGGTTTCACCGGTGGTCTTTCAATCATGTTAATCACGCTTTCTTTTTAAATTTCGCAATAAAAAATCCATCTGTCTCAAATTCATGTGGAAGTATTTGGTGCATAGGTTCTGACACACCAAGCGCCCGAATATTCAGTGGTTCAAATTCAATATCATCATTTGTTTTCATAAATGTATATGCGACGTTTTCATTTTCTAACTGGTGAATCGTACATGTCGCATAGACAAGTTCGCCACCTGGTTTTAAAAACTGTTTGACATGGTTTAATATCTCAAGCTGTAATTTAACAAGCTCAGGAATATCATTTTCAGTTCTACTATAGCGTATTTCAGGCTTGCGGCGAATAACGCCTAAACCTGAACACGGGGCATCCACTATAATTTTATCGTATTGTTGACCATAATCAAATTGTGAGGCATCAGCAACAAACGTTTTATAGTTCGATAAGTCTAATCGACGCGCTGCCCCTTCAATCAATTTGATTTTATGTGGGTGTATATCAGCGAGATCCACATGACCTGTGTCTAACTTCTCAAGCGCATGCAGTCCCTTGCCACCTGGTGCACTGCATGCATCTAAGATGACGTCACCAGGTGACGGGTCTAGTGCATCTAATACGAACATCGAGCTTAGGTCTTGAATCGAATATAGCCCTTGCTTAAAGCTCGGGTGTGTCAATATTTTATTTGAATGACTTTCAATTGCGTCCTCATGTAAGCCACTTGCTTCTACAGGCACATCATCGTCATTTAATTGACGCAGAAGCGTCTCTCTATCAATTTTCGTTGTATTGACACGTGCGTAAAGTTTAGGTCTCGTCTGCAAACTTTCTGCAATCTTCACAGCACCTGCAAATGTATGATGCTTTATCCAGTGTTTGATTATCCATTGCGGAATGCTCGAGACAACGGATAACTTTGCCACATCACCATTGATATCACTAAAATCTCTAAGTGGTTCACGTTCAAAGTTTCTCAGTATAGCATTCGTTATTTTGCTTGACTGTAACCCGCCGCGTGCCTTCGTGATTTCAACAGCTTCGTTAATGACAGCATAACTTGGTACACGGTCTAAATATTCAAGCTGATAAATCGACATCATCAATAAATAACGGTGCCATTGTCTCATGCGACCTTTAATAAATGGTGCAAGATAAAATTCTATCGTTAATTTTTTTGCGAGTGTCCCATATACGATCTCCGTTAAGAGTGCACGGTCCGCTTCATTTAACTCATATTTCTCTAAGTAGTCGTTGATAACAATATTGGAATATCCTTTATCATCTAAAACTGCTTCAAGCGCCTTTAGCGCAATTTCTCTGACATTCATTTAATTAATTCCTAACTCATTCAAATTTTGTGTTAATTACTTCCAGATTATTACTCATCCATTGTGCGGCTTGCAAGCGTTTCTTTCCTGCAGGTTGCATCTCTATGATTTCTACCATTTGACCGTCACCACAAGCGACAGTAAAACCTTCATCTGTCTGAAATAAGATTGTCCCTGCATCATGGTCTGTCGCCCCGTTATATACACGTGAAAAATAAATTTTCACTCGTGATCCTTCATGCATTGTATACGCACCAGGCCATGGTGAGAGTCCTCTAATATGACAATCGACTGCGCGTGCTGACTGTGACCAATCGAGACGCTCATCGTCCTTAGAAATGTTCGGGCTATATGTCACAAGCGACTCATCCTGTGGTACTGCATTATGCGTATCATTAAATATTTCTGGCAGTGTACGTAGAAGCAGCTTTGATCCGATTGCACTTAAACGCTCATGTAATGTCCCCGTTGTATCTGTTGATAAAATCTCTGTCGACTCTTGACTAATCATATCACCACTATCGAGTCCAGCTTCCATGTACATTATCGTGACGCCGCTCTCTTTATCGCCTTCGATTATTGAACGATGAATTGGTGCCCCACCTCGGTGTCTCGGCAGTAATGATGCATGCACATTGATTGACCCGTGGTGTGGAATTTCTAACAGTTCCACCGGTAAGATTTGTCCATAGGCTGCGGTCACAATAATATCAGGATTTACTGACTTTAAAAATTCTATAGCTTCAGCGTCACGGATACGCTCTGGCTGGAATGTTGCGAGAGTAAGTTCGCGGGCTTTTGTAATCACAGGCGGCGGTGTTAATACGCGTTTACGACCGACTGGTTTATCAGGTTGGGATACAACTAACACCACATGAAATTGTGCGGCTAAGTCTTCTAAAATTGGTACTGAAAAATCTGGTGTCCCCATAAAAACAATTCTCTTCAAATTAAAATTCCTCCTACATGATTAGATTAGGATTTATATCTATTTTAAGTGATAGACCATCTGCTTTATATGTTTCAAAGAAGTAATCGTCCAATTCCTTTAGCATATCGATTAGTGTCGGTTCAGTTTTATATTTAAGCAATATTTGAAAACGATGCTGATTATTGATTCGCTCTATCGGGCTCGGCGCAGGTCCAATTACTATTGCACGTGTGCTTAATTCACGCGACAGTGCTTGATGCACGTAATGTGACCCTTCTATGACGCGTTTCATTAAAGGATGCGACACGGTAAACAACACATGAAAGTAATATGGTGAGTAGCGTGCAACCTGCCTGAACTTCATTTCACTCTCATAAAATCCTGCATAATCTTGTCGCTGTGCAAATTCAATCGCATAGTGTGTTTTATTGTACGTTTGATATATTACTTCGCCGGATAGTTCATGGCGCCCCGCACGTCCTGCCACCTGCATCAATAATTGGAATGTGCGCTCACTCGAACGGAAATCTGGCAGATTCAATATTGTATCGGCATTTAAAACGCCAACAAGTGTTACATTTGGATAATCCAATCCTTTGGCAATCATTTGTGTACCGAGCAAAATTGGTATGTTTTCATCTTCAAATTGATTGAGCAAACGTTCATGCATGCCTTTTCTTTTCGTCGTATCGAAGTCCATGCGTACCACTTCTATTTGAAACTCATCCCTAATTATTTCTTCAACTTGTTCGGTGCCGAGACCACGAAATGTCACTGAGGTCGAATTACACGCCTGACATTGCTGTTTAATATCCTCTTCATAGCTACAATAATGACAGATTAAATGTCGTTTCATTTTATGATATGTCAATGAAATATCACAGTTTGTACATGTCACTACGTGACCACAGTCCTGACAGAGTTGGAAGTTAGAATAGCCGCGTCTGTTTAATAACAATACAGTTTGTTCACCGCGTTCGATCCGCGTTGTAATTTTATCGCGCAAACTATCTGAAATAATCGATAAATTACCACGTTTATGTTCCTCTGCCATATCGATGACCGATATATCAACAGGCGTTTGGTTTACCGCGCGCTTTTTAATTTCCAATAGATGATACACACCTTTTTCAGCGCGTGCATACGATTCGATACTTGGTGTTGCTGAGCCAAGTATCACCGGACAACCATTTGTCGTCGCGCGCACCTTCGCCACATCAATCGCATGATAGTGCGGGCGTTCGTTTTGCTTATATGTGGATTCATGCTCTTCATCAACGATGATAATACCTAAGTTTTTAAACGGTGCGAAGATATTACTGCGCGCACCGATAGATACACGTGCCCGGCCATCTTTTATCTTGCGCCATTCATCAAACTTCTCACCATGAGAAAGCCCGGAGTGAAGCACTGCGACTTCATCACCAAAGCGCGATTTAAAGCGGTGCACCATCTGCGGTGTCAAAGCTATTTCTGGCACTAGTAAGATTGCTTCTTTATTTAAATCAAGCGCTTGTTGAATACTTTGCAAATACACTTCAGTCTTACCGCTGCCTGTAACACCGTGAAGTAAAAATACATCATCTGATTCTCGGACAATCGATTTACTGATTATATCAAACGCATGTTGTTGCTCAGGGTTTAATAACTTCGGCGCATCCTGCGTGTTGACTCTGTCTTTAAAAGGATTACGTTCAATTTCGATTTGAGTTTTTTCAACATACCCCTTGTTATAGAGTGCGTTGATTAAACCGTTTGAATACCCGCGCTCAACTAAATCACGCACGAGCACAGGCTCACTTGATGCTTGGATTTCAAAGAATAATTCTTCTTGTTTGTGTGCACGCTTAAAGTCAGGTGAGTCATCGGTTGCGTAGACAGCGAGCGCAGTTTTTGGAGCGGTGTGCTGAGAGATAATCGTCTCCTCAGTAATCCTTTTATCTTTTAAGAAGGGTTTCAAATCTTGAATTTGAGCACGCATGAGATGTTTAACTTCATGACGATAGTCCAGTGTTTCAAGAAATGCTTCTGCGTCTTCATCATGCGCGACTAACACTTTCTTATAGTTTGATTTTAAAGCTGCAGGCAATATCGTTTCAATCACGTTAATATAATTATCTACATAATAGTCAGCAATATGTATAGCAAGTTTTATAAGTTCTTCTGTCAATACCGGTTCTATGTCTAATGTCTTTTGAATCATTTTTAATTTCGAAGTGTCATATGTAACCGTCTCATTTAATTCAATGACGAATCCCTGAATTGTTCGAGGCCCAAAAGGCACGAGCACACGGTGTCCAATTTTTACAAAACCTAACATTTCTTCTGGCACAATATATTCAAATGTTCTTGACACTGCTTTGTTAGGTATGTCGACAATGACGGACGCATACATATAATCACCATCCTGTTCAAAATAAAATTCTTAACTAAAGACAGAAAAAAGCCGACGCATTGTCAGCTTTATTTAGAAATTGTAACTGTTTTTGCTGCTATTTCTTCAAGTGCACGACTCACTGCATGTTCACTCTCATAGTTCTCAAGTGTTGCGCGTGATGGGTGATCTTGTAATTCTCTTGCGCGTTTTGCGGCCATTGTAACAACTAAGTATTTAGAATTTACATTCTTTTTCAGTACATGAAGCGGTGGATATAACATATTAAAATACCTCCAACATTTGTCTTAATTTATTTTCTACACGTACACGTTTCATATGTTCTGCCTCTACAATGCATTGTATACGTCCACGTGCTTTGTCTACATCATCATTGACTACAACGTAGTCATATAAATTCATGAGCTTTAATTCTTCTTTCGCTTTTGAGATGCGTCGTTTTATCACATCATCTGAATCTGTACCTCGACCAATCAAGCGATCTTCGAGTTCCTTAAGTCCTGGTGGTGAAAGAAAAATGAATAGTGCATCTGGAAACTTCTCTCTGACTTGTTTCGCACCTTCTACTTCTATTTCTAAAAATATATCGTCGCCAGCTTCAATTGTGTCCTTTACATAATCCACAGGCGTTCCATAATAGTTCCCAACATATTTCGCATATTCTATAAATTTATCAGCCGCAATTAATTCTTCAAAATTTTCTTTAGACTTGAAGAAATAATCTACACCGTCGACTTCACCAATTCGCGGGTCACGTGTCGTCATAGAAATTGAATATTTGAAATTTGTTTTTGGATGACCAAAAATTGCTTTTCTGACGGTTCCCTTTCCGACACCTGATGGTCCAGACAGTACGATTAACAAGCCCTTCTCGACACTCATAAAAGTTACATCCCTCACAAATTAATAATATCTAATGTATCATAATTTTCATGATTTTTCATCAAATGACAATGATTCATGTTAAAATACTTAAGATAAAGACTTTAGGAGGCAAAATCATGGCCCTTGATGGTAATTTTGTCCATGCATTAGTCGAAGAACTATCCGTTCTTAAACGTGGAAAAATCAATAAAATTCATCAGATCGATGACTATCATTTAATTTTTAGAGTGAGAGCAAACAGAAAAAACCAACAATTATTAATCAGTGCACACCCGACGTTTGCACGCTTTCATATCACTGAAGAAAAGTATGACACACCGTTTAACCCGCCAACGTTTTTGCGGGTATTAAGAAAACATCTCGATGGTGGTTTTATCACGGATATTAAACAAATTGGCAATGACCGCCGTGTGGAAATACATATAAATAGCAGGAATGAGATGGGTGACGAGACACCTAAAATATTAATTTTGGAAATTATGGGACGCCACTCAAACATTGTGTTAACGGATGTGGACTATAAGATTTTAGATGGTATCAAACATTTAACACCAAACAATAATGCGCGTACAATTATGCCTGGTGTACAGTACGAAGCACCACCAACAGAAAGCCAGGTTAATCCAAGGGTTGACTTAGAACAATTGCCAAGCCGCATCGATTTTAATGCCGGTAAAGTAGAGAAACAAATCGTACGACATACCGAGGGCTTGAGTCCTTTATTTGTCAAAGAGTTAAAACAAAAGCTTGGTTATTTCACAATGAATAATATCGTTTCAGGCATTAAGTCTTTGCTTGAAGAAGGCCAAGACGTTCGCCCGGTAATGTATGAATCAGACACACGTACTATCTTCTATTATATGCCACTTGAGCATTTAAATGAAGTAAACGCACAAACGTTC
>JBGYPO010000136.1:0-10111 GCA_041838435.1 Aliicoccus sp.
AAAAATAATATTATTTTCTTTCACTAAATCTTCTAATGAATTTGCCAGATTCATATTTGTTTCTTTAGCTTTCTTATGAATCAAAGGTCCAATTTTAACATCTTCCTGCATAACATCATATGCACGAATCGAATTGAAACCTTGACTGATAAGTCCTTTAGAAATTTCATAGGCGGCTTCGCCAAATCCAATAAATCCGACTTTCATAACTTCTTCCCCCAATTTACCCATGAATCGTACATCCCATCTCTATAAGTTCTTCATCAGTAACAAATTGTTTTGTTTCCGTCCCATTTCTTAAGGCTTCTAACTTCTTTTGTTCTGTATTGAATTTTTCTTTAGCATCTTTCAGCACTTGGGGGATTTCATCCGGTCGTAATGATATTACACCATCACTGTCGCCAAACACTAAATCGCCCGGATGGATAATTAAATCATCAAATGCAATCGTTTGATTTACGACACCCGGTCCTGTTTTATAGGGCCCTTTGTGTGTGACACCTTTCGCATAAACAGGGAAATCATCATTAATAAAATCACCAACATCTCTTAAACAGCCATTGAGTACGATGCCGGCAATACCTTTATTCACACACATCAACTTCATGATTTCACCGAACAATGCGCGACTCATATCGCCGCCGCCATCCACAACAATGACATCTCCCGGTCTCGCCCTGTCAATTGCTTTGTGAATCATTAAGTTATCACCCGGTCTCGTTTTAACTGTTACTGCAGTACCCACTAAAACTTTACCTGAGTCATACTTCTTTAAGTCGCCGTCACTGCCGGGTATTCTCTGCATGACATCACTGACATGAGATACGCCAATGGACTTAAACTGTTCAAGTATATCACTGCTTATCTGTTCAGCAGAAGGATAGACTTCAAAACCAATAGTCATAACACTAACTCCTTTATGTAATAATTGTTACAAACAATATTTTTATGTAATATTTGTTACATACATTAAAACAGAGAGTTTTATCTTTGTAAAGGCTTTCATTAAAAATAAATTAGAAAATAATAATAATAAAACAGCTTTTGGAGAAATTTATATATGTTAAAGTTGAATTGATATAAATGGGGAGAGGGTAACCAATGGATATTATAGAAGTCATAAAAAGTAATATATCAAGCTATACAAAGTCTCAAAAGAAAATCAGTGATTATATTTTAAAGCACTATTTTGAGGTTTCATTTATGACCATAAAAGATCTATCTGTGGAGATAAAAACGAGTACGACAAGTATTGTTAGATTTGTTGAAACGATAGGTTTCTCTGGATATTCCGATTTTCAAAAAGCGCTGAGAGAATATATATCTAAAGACCAAACCCCAAAAACAAGACTGTCGAGAAACGAATTAAAAAGAATGAAGTTCGGTCACAATTCTTTTGAGAACATTATGAACGTCAATTTAGATAATATTGAGTCATTGAGTCGCATGAATGAAGACTCTCATTTAAAAGAAATAGTTGAACTTATTAATCACGCAGACAAAGTTCACTGCGGATGTCTGAGAAGTGGTATACCGGTGGGACATTATCTGGTTGACGGTATCAACAGAACAACTGGAAATGCAGAAATGATTAATATGAACTACTGGATTTACGAATTCGATAAAATAAAACCAAATGATGTCGTCATTCTTGTCAGTTTCCCAAGGTATATGAAAGAAGTACTGCATTTGGCACAAACTTTGAAAGAACACTCAGAAGCAACGATCATTTCAATCACGGACAATTCAACATCGCCGATTGTGGAAATGTCAGATCACTGTATTTATACAGATACCAACAGCATGGGGTTCCACAACAATCCAATCGCTGCAATGGTTGTGGCTGATTATTTAATTACAGAACTTACATTCATGAATCTGGATGAAATTAAGAATAGAATTGATGTACTGAATTCAATTACAGAGAAATATAAAAAACATATAAAATAGTAACTCTAGACAAAAACTAGTGTAAATGACAGGAAGTACCTTCATCTACACTAGTTTTTATCGGTTATTTAATTAAAACATTACTTCAAACTCGGACTCTTATCATGCCAACCTTTCTTTTTCATCCATGTTTTAAGTCCAGGCAGCATGAGTTGATATAAGCTTGTGGAAATAAAGATGCTTGCAAGCCCTAATGTAAGTCCGCCTAATACATCAGTCGGATAATGAACGCCGAGATATACTCTGGACGTCATCACAAATATAATGATGAATACAGCAACTGTTCCTATAATAATCTTTTGCGATAATTTCTTTAATAAGAGTATGAGGACAAGGGCAATAAAACCATAAAATAAGACAGATGCAATCGAGTGGCCGCTCGGGTAACTCATAGAAGTCTCCGTTGTGATAACAAGGAAATCCGGTCGCTCTCTGTCAATGATGATCTTTAGCCTATCCATAATTATCAATGCACTGATTAATACAGTTAGTGCGAACCACACAGATGCGATATACATTCTTTTTACGAATAGTATGATTACAGTGGCAAGGCTCAATATAAATATTGCCAAGAAATCTGCAATGTCTGTCGCAACGGCTACGAAACTAGATATGCCATCAGTTACCTGGCCCTGTATGACAGAAATGATTGCATCATCAAAGTGTTGTACCCAAGGGTGGTCACTGATAACCCCCACTGTAATTATTAAAAATAATATTAAAAACATTATACCGGTAATACCGAGTTTTTTAACCATGCACATGCTTCTTTCTGACTGATTTTATGTTTGCGTTACCGCCGTATTGTTTTTTAACAATTTTTCTGGCATCTACTTGAGAGCGCGCATTAATATCTTTAGTGATATGATCATCCCCGTGCTCAAATGTAACAATAAAACAACGTGTCCCACATCGCATTAAAATTTCGCTCCTTTAATAGAATTGATATATGTATTATACATGAATCGATTTATTGAGATGAGCTGAGACACAAAAAAACCAGTGTGGACGAATGCGGGAACATTAATCCATGCTAGTGTTTATCTAAAGAATCTAATTTAACTATTTGGTTTTTCCGAAGTATTGAGGATTCGTTCAAATCACCTATACAATATTATTTAAGTGTCTGATTTTGGAGGGTCGCCCACTGAAATCGCAAGCCTGTTCCAATAGTTAATCTGATTAATTGCGGCTACTAAGTCAATGTATTATTCTACTATGTCATTTTATACAAAGATTTTTGAAATACTTTTTCTAGCAGAGAGGTGTCAGTTTGTGATGAAATCATCGCTTCTAAATACTCTGATTTTTCTATAGTTTCAAAGTGCCAACTATAACCCATAGACTTGGCAATCTCTCTGATAACCAATCTTATAATTCTTCCATTTCCTTCTCTGATAGGATGGATCATGTTCAATTCCGTCTTATAGTAGACCAAACGTTCTGTAGCTTGTGCTAATGAATCCCAAGTTTCTTCTTCATTTATTTCTTTGATTATTTCATTTAACTGTTCTTTTATAAACTGGGGTTCACAGAATCTGGTGTTATCTTTCACCAAACTTACATCTCTAATTTCACCTGCAAAACTATAAATATTACTAAATAAAATTCTATGAATCTCAGTGACTGAATCGACAGTAAGTGGCAGTACAAAATAAAAACCCTCATTTTCTAATTTCGTTATTGATAGATAAAAAGCAACTCTCTCGAGTTGCTCCAATTCTTGTATATTTCGTGCACCGAGAAGATTGGACTGTAATAGATATCTATCTTGGTTACGTATATTGTACTTTGTCATGTCGACGCGATTTTGCGTATTAATTCATTGGTGATTTTTTTGTTTGAATTAATCGCTTCTAATATTAATTTTTGTTGTTTCTTGGAGACTTCCATACCTTCTAAAGCCAAGTTATGTGCGATTTGCTTATTAATTGTAGAATCTATAGTTATCACAACAAACGCCTCCTTATGACAATATTATACCATTATTTTAAGGCTAAAATACAATCTAAAATCTCAAAAAAATAACACTCAGGAATCTTATGAATTCCTAAGTGCCATTTCAAAATTTTGTCAATATATTCTTTGTCAGCGATTAAAGTACCGCAGTCATACCGCCATCAAGTACAAACTCTGCACCCGTTGCGTATGAAGAGTCTTCTGATGCTAAGAATGCAACCATCTTCGCATACTCTTTTGGCTCTCCACCACGTTTGATAGCCAAGCCTTCAAACAACTCAGTCGAATCTCCAATCTGCTCTTTTAACATAGGTGTCATAATCGGTCCCGGGTGAAGTGAATTCACTAGTATATTATAATGACCTAAGTCAATCGCAGCTGATTTTGTCATACCGCGCACAGCGAATTTAGAAGCTTCATATGCAATACCACCTGGCAACGCACGAATTCCTTCTACTGATGAAACGTTAATGATTCTACCGTTTTTCGTTTTCTTCATTGATTCAACGATGTGGTGCATACCTAAGAACGTACCGACCTGGTTAATGTCAATAATCTTTCTGTAGTCTTCTTCAGTCATTTCTTCAACACTCTTATAGAACACAATGCCAGCGTTGTTCACAAGAATATCTACTGGACCAAATGTATCTTCTGCTGTTTTGATTGCTTCTTTCCAGTTATCTCGACTGGTTACATCAAATTTTAAGAATTTTACCTTATCACCAAGTTCTTTGGCAAGTGCTTCTCCTTCGTCTACGAGCACGTCACCAAATACAACTTTTGCACCCTGATCTACAAATTCACGCACAATACTTTCTCCTAAACCACGTGCGCCACCTGTAACGATTGCAACTCTACCATCTAATTTACTCATATATATAGGTTTCGTGTGCACTACGGCCGAAAATCCTGTGCTGGTGCACGCGGCGATTACCCCAATAGGCTTCCAAGATGGATTTAGATCACACTCAAATACAAATCCAATGACGCTTCAACTTCATTTAAGACAAGTTCAATAAAATCATCATGATTATCTGTTGTATGAGCCTTATCGAGTGCGTTGTAATAGGCTAAACGATTTTCGACTCGAATAATGGTTGGCGGGTAGCCAGCTTTCATTAATTCAAAGTTCAATAAGAGTCTTGCCGTTCGACCATTACCATCAATAAATGGATGTATGCCAACAAAAATTGTGTGTAACATTGCACTTCGTTCTATAGGATGTAGGGTTTGTGAAGGTCCTTTATACCATTCCATCATTGAATCCATCTCATCTTGAATTTTAAAGGCAGGTGGCGGTGTATGCAAAGCCCCGGAAATAAAAACTTGCTGATTTCTGTATACACCTGCATATTGATCATCAATTCCTTTTAATACAAGTTGATGGAGTTGTTTAATCTCTCTTTCAGATAGAGGCACATCTTTACTTACTATATCTTCAAGATAGGATATAGCTTTACTGTGATTAATTACTTCTAAATGTTCTCTCATTGTTTTGCCACCGACGGTAATACCCTCCAGCACTACTTTAGTCTCATTAATTGTTAGTGTGCTACCTTCGATAGCATTTGAGTTGTACGTCCATTCTAAAAAGAGCTTTTCTCTTAAAGATTCTAAAGAATGCTCTGGTAAGGGTCTTTTGGCGTCAAGCAGTTTCTTTTTAGCATCAACTTCTCCGAACATCAGACTCATCTCCTTAATAAACTGCATGTCTACATATTATTATACCTACAATAACACGATTTATAGAGCATCAATGAGTGCACAAGCCATTTTTCATAAGTTTCCAATATTTAAATGATATGATTCTATCATCTGATAAAAATACATATGGAGGTGTGTCATGGCTGCGAAGCGACCTTGGTTGATTTACGTAATGGTGTTTTCTGTCACGGTGATATGGGGACTGAATGTCGTTATGTTAAAGGTGCTGGTTGAAAACCTACCGCCCCAAACGATGACGGGTTTTAGAATTTTACTCGCCGGTATTACAGCTTTTTTAATTGTGGTTGCGGGCAATCAATTTAGACGTATGTCGAAATATGAAACGACCTACACATTGCTCGGTGCATTATTTGGCGTCACGCTGCATCACTTGTTCATGGCATACGGTCTGACGATGGTCGATGCTTCAACGGCAGCACTGCTTTTAGCACTTGTGCCGCTCACCACTGCAATTTTCGGGTTATTGTTTTTAGGTGAAATGATGACATGGATGCGATTAATCGGATTTGTGCTTGCCATTATTGGTGTATTCTTCATTCAGAGCAGTGGACTGGACGGTTTCTCGATTTCTTTGGGTGAGATCATCATATTTTTAGCGATGATTACGCAGGCAGTGAGTTTTATATTTGTGAAAAAGGCGACGTTATCCATTGATTCGAAACAGGTGACGGTTGTGATGTTACTTGCGGGAGCAATTGGCCTGCTCATCGTCAGTTTCATATTTGAACCGGGCGGCATTGGACAGATGTTTGACGCACCACTTTGGGTATACGGTGTATTTTTCTTCTCCGGTATTTTTGCGACGGGTGCAGGTTATACGATTTTTAACAGAGGTATTGAGCAGATCGGTGCGAGTCAGACGGTTATATTTAATAACTTCATTCCATTTTTCGGTGTCGTCTTCTCAGTTATCTTTTTAGGGGATAATATTTACATGTCGCAGATGTATGGGTTTATCTTCATTGTGCTCGGTGTACTGTTTGGTACGGGGTATATTGAACGTACGGTGTTGAAACGGCGACGGCTTAATAGAGAGTAAAAATGCGTGACTTTCCATTTTGTTTTATAATAGTAAATACTTTTAAATTAAAACTTTGGAAAGTGAGTTGGATAAAATGCCGAGCGACTTAGTGGTATTACTCACTATCGTGCTGTTTGCTTCAAGCCTGCAGGCAAGTACGGGTTATGGATTCTCAATGATTGGTACGCCGATATTAATGATGGTGTATCCAGCACATACGGCAATTCAAATTAATATTATATTATCGATTGTGTTATCTGGACTGATGATTTACAACATTAGAAAAGAAGTGGATACGAAGCTTCTAAAACGGTTAATTGTCGGAAGTTTTCCCGGGATAATCATTGGTATTTTGATTTATTTATACCTGGATATTGACTGGCTGAAATTTTCTGTCGGTCTGATTATTTTAATTGTGACGCTCATGATTATATTTAGAGTAGATATTGAGCGTTCGATGCGAAAAGATTATACGACAGGTGGTATGTCCGGGACGATGACGACGAGCATCGGTGTACCGGGTCCACCGCTGTTGTTATATTTCTCAGGCTCTCACATGGAGATGACCACGCTGCGCAGTACGACGCTTGCGTTCTACTTATTTATATTTACTGTGAGTTTAGGCATGCAGGTGACGTTTGGCGGGACGAGTGCGCGGATTTGGACAGAGGCATTGATTGCAGTGCCTGCACTTATCATCGGTATTGTTGTCGGACAGTTGATCTTTAAACGCATTCACCAGTCGCTATTCTTTGTTATCACATATATTATTTTAATTGCCTCAGGTTTATATTTAATGACGTCAATATTTATATAAAAATACCCGGCTATAAAGTCCTGTGACTCTATAACCGGGTGTTATTATTTTATCTTATTTATTAATTTCATACGTGTGAACGAGTGTCGTTTCACGATTTTCTAAATCTTCACCGACAACTTGATACAACTTGTATGATACTGCGTCAGAACTTACATCGATAACAGCGTAGTGCTGCATGTTAGATTCACGCGCATTCGAGTGGCCGTCTGAGTAGAATGATGAGCGGAATGGCTGTTCTTCAGTTAATAATAACTCTCTGTAATTATTAATATCATCTTCCGTTACTTCATAATCAAACAGGTCTTCATATGTGTCATCGATATCTTCTTCTTCAAGAATCCAGTCAAAACTCTGGTTGCTGTAGATTGCGTCATATGTTTTTGTACCCGCAGTATTCGGGATAAAGAACACTGTACCTTCCGGACTTGTAAATGTTGTTGTATCACCGTCTGTTTCGCCCGGGGTTGCAACTTCAGCGTTACCGAACACGTCAGGGTTATGTGTCAACGCATGTGAAACAGATAAGTTGTGGTCGTGACCATTGAAGACCATGTCAACATCGTATTCGTCAAGCAATGCCATCAGGTCATCACGCATTAACTGAACGTTCTCATCTTCTAAAGAGTGATATGAAGCGGAGAATAAAGGTCTGTGATAAGTCACGAATACCCAATCAATTTCTCCATTTTCACGAGCTTCCTGAGCTGCCTGAAGTTCACCTTCAAACCACTCTAACTGATTTTCTAAAATAGCTGGTGCAATATCTTCATCAGATTCATTATCCTGCTCAGTGTTTAACACGATAAACTGCACGCCGTTATATCTTGATGTATATGCAACACCTGAAGTCATGCCTTCTACTGCATTATCAGTATTGATATGATCAATGAAGTTATCATTGTCATGGTTACCCGTTACAAATAAGTGAGGCATTGCATTGTTCAGTGGAAGTAATGCATCCAACGTTAGATTCCACTCTGTATCGTTCCAATCATCATTGACAACGTCTCCTGAAAGCAATGCGAATCTTGCATCCTGTGCATCCACGTTATCTAACATCGATTGAACAGTCGCTCTTGAATATTCAGCTTCTGAACGCTGATGTTCAGATGAGAACGCGTTTTGTGTATCTGTGTAGTGGATGAATGTGAAATCTTCAGCATCATCAGCTGCAGTCGTAAATGTTGCTTCTTCAGAGATTTCACCGTCAATATTGCCGACAGCATAGTGATACACCGTGCCTGGTGTAAGGTCTGTTGCTGTTACTTTATATGCTGTTTCTGTAAATGCTGGATAAGGAAGTGCGATTGAGTAGTTGTCGTATCCTTTATCGAGCCACAGAAGGTTATCTTCTGTGAACACTTCATCCGTGTAATAACCGACAACGTCATCTGGATTATCAACTGCGATGAATGGTTCACGATCGCTTGTCATCGCTTCATCTTCTTCATCATCCCACATAATTGCATAGACGTAATGACCGCTTTCAGTTGTTTGGATATGGAAAGCATCATCAATTTCATGGATTTCAGGCTCAAATTCTACAGCTTCTTCAATAGATGAACCGTCCTCCCAAATGTATAGCACCGCGTTTTCATCGACATCTGTCGTATGCCATTGGAAGTGCATTGAAGTCGATGGGTCAGCCGTTAAGTTTGTTGTAATTCTGTTCGGCGTATTGTTCACAGTTGCCTCTTGAACCGCTGGATTTTCCTGAGTAACTTCAGCAGTTTCGCCGCCAATAGTTACAGCAACGATATTGCCGTCCTCATCAAACTCAAATCCATCATTTTCCGTGATTGCATCTTCAGAATAAGCAGGATCGTTTGCACGCGCTTCGTTGGCGTTAAGTGTGTCTTCAGTAATAGCACCCTCAGTGACTGTTTCTGCGAATGCATTGTATGTAACAACTGATAAAACAGTTGAAGCGAGTATTGAAGCTAATGCCAATTTCTTAAAAGATTTCATGATATGCTCCCTTAAGAATATTTGTTCTTACAGAGCAATTATATTTATACAATGTAAATATGCAGTTAAGGTATTCCAAATTGTTTGTAAATCTATGATTCAAACGGATAAAATTACTCGTTTATGAAATATAAAAAGCACGTGTATTCAATTGTGAAGTTGAATGCACGTGCTTTGTTATTCTTTCCGTTTAAGTTTGAGCAGGTTTGCACCATGCTCGACGACTTTATATTTGCGTAATGTATGAAGTGCGCCAACGCCGCCTCCGGCAACGGCTACCACTATTGCAGTCTTTGCAGCAGGTGGTCCGAGTACTGCTACAGCAGCTGAAGCGGATGACATAATTGCAGCTGTTGTAATAGGTGTAGCGAGGCCGGCTGTCGAACCTTTGACCACTATTGCGGCAACAGCGGTTGAGATTGCGGCAATCGTAATCCCCCAGGCAAGTTTACCCGTGGCTTTAATACGTATCACTTTATTTGCAAGATCACCTTCGATTAAGATGAACTCTTCTTTTTCTTTTAACGCTTTTCCAAGCGCTTTGTTATCCTTTATTGTCATTCAGACACCCCTTGGTATGACTAATTCTTAACGTCTAGAGGAAAATATATCATCGGTAGCTTATTTTATAACAATTTGAGTGGTGAGTGTTAACAGAATGACTTATT
>JBGYPO010000137.1:0-7887 GCA_041838435.1 Aliicoccus sp.
AGAAGACTTGTCACCGATTGAAGAAGCACAGGCCTATGAGAAATTGTTATCTATTAAAGGAATTACACAAAAAGATTTGGCAGAGAATATGGGGAAATCTCCGAGTTTTATTGCGAATAAACTGCGGCTTTTGAAATTATCAGATGATGTAAAAGAAGCGTTGATGAATTTTGAAATTACCGAGCGGCATGCGCGTGCATTGTTACAAATGCCTGTTGAAGCACAGAGTAAGATAGTGAAGACAGTCAAAAAAGATAAGTTGAATGTACGTGCAACAGAACAGCTCGCAAGCAAATATAAAGACATGCCGGGTGTGTTGGATTTTTCCGGTGATGTGAGTTTTATGATGAATGACTTGAATCGCGAGGTCGAACGCTTGAAAGAGCAGGGACTTGATGTCGAGAGTATGCGACGCGAAGACGATGAAATGATAGAGATTGTTGTAAGAGTGAGGAAATAAAAAGCTGCAGGTCCTTTTTGATAAGGAAACTGCAGCTTTTTTGGTTTTATTTTGAATAATCATAGTCTTGGGACTATGAGCAACCCACAAGGTCCCGGGAACGGCTCTCTCGGGACTCTGAGCAACCCACAAAGTCCCGAGAACGGGTCTCTCGGGACTCTGAGCAACCCACAAAGTCCCGGGAACGGCTCTCTCGGGACTGTGAGCAACTCACAAAGTCTCGGAAACGGCCTAATCGTGACTATGAGCAACTCTCATTGGTACGAAAACAGTCTAATCGTGCCTATGAATAACTCTCATTGGCACGAAAACAGTCTAATCGTGACTATGAGCAACTCTCATTGTCACAAAAAGAGGCTAATCGTGACTATGAACAACTCTCATTGGCACGAAAACGGTCTAATCGTGACTATGAGCTCATTACAAAGCCTTGATTAAAACTATTCATGAGTTTTTAGAAAATTAATTAATCTTATATGATTGTGAGTGCTTCACATATGGTATATTTTCAGGAATCATTTCTAAATTATCTGAGTTCAAGTACATTTCAATTAATAAATACAATGCTTTGTCATCAATATTTTCAATTACACCCTCATTAAGCGTAATTTCAATATTTTTGCCAGGCTGATAGCTAATCAATTCTTTTTGATAAATAGTTCCTTCGCTATCATAAATTATAATATCTTGGTTAATTTCTTCTGAAGAACTTTGAGAAATAACAATAGAAGATGAGTCTTCGTTTATCGGCAAATTATCTTTATTGTCAGGATATAATTCTGGTATTTCTTGATTGCTATCCTCTAAATGAGGATCTATTAAAGAATCATTAGAATAATCTTGAGTATCATAATGAGGATTTTTTGAAAAATCTTCACCGTTAGTTAGATATAAGTGACTAGGAAAGGTAACGATGTTATCGTCTTTTAAATGGCTGAGTACAGTAATATCAGAATAGCTATATTCATCACTCACATTTAGAAAATTAAAATCATATTTATAATTTTTTTCCTGTCCATCGTTATCTAAAGTAATATATTTTTTATATTCATTCTGATTACTTAACTCCAGAAATTCTCCATCATACATAAATAATACTGTCATTTCTGTAGGGTAAGAAAAGTTCGTGTCAAAAGAGTATTTGAAGTTTGCGCTATCATCTTGGATTTCAAGAATTGGATATGTAGTATCTTGTATGTCAAAAGAAGTAACAAAATTGTCATCAAATAACGGCTCAGATACAAAGTAAGGTATGAAGCCTAGTTCAGTGATTTCTTCATCGCTAAAAATTATATTATTTGATGTCTCCTCGACATCTTGAATTTCAAGTTCCGGCTTTCCGCTGTTAGGATTTTCTAAGTCTTCAGCAAGTATTGTAACTTCCGAATCTAACTCAGGTACTTTATTCCAGTCTGAACTATCAGCTGCTATTGTACTATTAGATAAAAGTGTCATAAAAATACTACTGATAATTGTAGTAAAAACTTTAATACTGAATCTTCCTTTCAAAATCAATAATATGTATATCTTCACGGTAACACTGTTACATATAAAAATACACCTGACTCCAATTGGAATCAGGTGTATTTCCTTTCAAAAAATCACTCCGCCGCACTCAACCGATGTAACGCGACTTCGCCCATAGCTTTCGCGCAGACGAGCAATGTATCTTCGTTCACTACAAACTTCGGATGGTGATTTGGATATGCTTCATCCACATCCACGCCTTCCGGCTTTGCTCCCACAAATATAAATACGCCTGGAATTTTCTCCAGATAATAAGAGAAATCTTCAGATGCACTCATTGGCTCAGGGAAAGATAATTTCTCAAAATAAGTACCTTCACTTTGACCTAAAATCTCTGTCACAAGCGCAGTTTTCTCTGGATCATTAAATGTCACCGGATAGTCATAAATATAATCGAGTTCACACGTGACACCAAATGTTTCTTCAATACCGCGCACGACTTTCTTCATCGCGTCATGCAGCGGCTCTTCGTTATGTGATTCAAGATAACGCACCGTCCCGCGCAATGTCACCTTATCCTGAATGACATTAAATCCACCTGGTGCATCAAATGCCGTCACTGAAACAACGGTCGTGTCCATCGGGTTCATCATGCGTGAGACAATCGTCTGTGCATTGGTGATAAAGTGCGCGCCAGCAACAAGCGCATCTTTCGTTGTATGCGGCATGGCGCCGTGACCACCGCTGCCTTGAATGTGCAGCTCAAAGTTAGAACGCCCGCAGAGTGCACTGCCTTCCACAAGTCCGATTTCACCAATATCCATCATCGGGAACACGTGCATGCCGTACACTTCATCCACGTCATCAAGCAACCCGGATTCCATAATACTTTTCGCACCGCCGGGGGATGCTTCTTCAGCATGCTGATGAATTAACTTAATCGTGCCGTTCCATTTATCTTTTAACTCAATCAATGACTCTCCAAGAATAAGTAAATAAGCCGTGTGTGCATCATGTCCGCATGCGTGCATGACGCCTTCATTCGTTGACTTAAAAGGTACATCGGCTTCCTCAGTAATAGGCAGCGCATCAAAATCTGCACGCAGTGCAATCGTCGGACCGTCACCCGAGCCCTTAATCTCTACAATTATTCCATACCCATTCCCAACGTTTGTCGTCACCTTCACGTCTTTATCTTTATAAAAATCTGCAATATATTGTGCGGTCTGTTCTTCTTCGAATGATAATTCTGGATGTGCGTGCAGATGTCTGCGTATCTCAATCATGCGTTCGTTTTTATCTTCAAGTTTTGCATGCAGCTCTTCAACCAAAGTCATAAAAAATCAATCCTCCAAATATTTTATTTGTATTATTGGTCATATACCCAATAAAAAATTTTACTATACAAAGTGCCGAGCCCAATACTTATTAGAATTATGATATAATCAGTAGCATTAAGGAGGCGGATTGACGATGAATCAAGAACACTTTGATACACAAAAAATCGTATATCTACCTATTACTGAAATCCGTCCAAACCCTTATCAGCCAAGGAAACATTTTAACCATCAAGCACTATCCGATCTTGCTGAATCCATTCGGCAGCACGGGGTCATGCAACCCGTCGTTGTGAGACAATCAATTAAAGGCTATACACTTGTTGCAGGTGAACGTCGATTAAAAGCCAGTCGCATGGCGAATCAAACGACGATACCTGCTATTATTAAGTCGTTAACTGATAGCGAGATGATGATTTTATCGATTATAGAAAACTTACAACGCGAAAATTTAACACCGCTTGAAGAAGCGGAAAGCTACCAGCAGATGGTAGAGAAGCTAGAAATGACGCAGGTTGAGGTTGCCGAGAAACTCGGTAAGAGCCGGCCATACATAGCAAATATGCTGCGCCTGCTTACGCTCCCCGAAAAAATCCAGAAACTCATCAACGCACAGAAGCTTTCTACAGCCCACGGTCGTACACTCATCCCATTAAAAGATGCGGACGTCATGATCACAGTAGCTGAGAAGAGCATGCGGGAAAATTGGAGCGTGCGCACGCTTGAAGCTTATGTGAATGATTTCGTCGTCAGACCACGTAAAACTGATAAAATTACGCAGAAGCCGAATTTTATCCGGCGCTACGAAACAGAGTTAAAAGAAACATATGGAACAGATGTTGATATTGCTATCGTTAAGAAAAAAGGGCGTATTACATTTGAGTTCCAGAGCGAAGCGGAATTTAATCGGTTAATCGAAGAACTTATGAGGGGTGAACAGTGATATGCACACATTTATAGTTGGCAACAACATTAATTTAGATGAACCCGTTGACTTATCATTTATTGATGAATTGGTACATACCATCACTAACCCTGATGTGTGGATGGCGCTTGCATCGCGCTTAGTGTATTCTCTAGTACTTGTTGTAATCGGTTATGTTCTGATAAAAGTACTGACTGCGATTGTTGAAAAAACAATTAAAGTAAGAACTAAGTCCGGTCTAAAAGGTAAGCAAAGACGTCAAGAGACATTGATTAGTGTGCTGAAGAATGTCATCAGTGTATTTATATGGTTTGTCGTCATCATGATGATTTTTGAAGCATTTGATTTACCAGTGCGGACACTGCTCGCCGGGGCCGGGGTTGTTGGTTTAGCAATCGGTTTTGGTGCACAGTCATTGGTGAAAGATGTCATTACAGGGTTCTTTATCCTGCTTGAGAATCAGTTTGACCAAGGTGACTTTATCTCGGTGAACACATCAGGTTCGCTTGTTGCACAGGGTACTGTCGTATCGATGGGACTTCGCAGCACAAGAATGCGCGGTTTCGAAGGTGAAGTGTACTATATTCCGAATGGGACCATCAATGAAGTTGTGAACTTTTCCCGGGAAAATGCCTTTAGTTTCCTTGATATATCGGTTAGTGTCGAGGAAGATGAGAAGGTTATTGAAAAAATTATTGACGATTACTTTAGAGATCATTGGCAGGAAGAGGAGACGTTTGTGAATCCACCGGCAGTGCTAGGGCTAAACAGCATCGAGAATGGATTATCCACAATACGTGTCATGCTTGAAGTTGAGCCTATGGAACAATGGGGTGCGACACGTCGTACACGTGAACGTATCAAACGTGTTTTGAGAGAGAATGGTGTGGAGATGGCAGTACCTAAGATGGATATTTCACAGTTTCCAATGAAGCGAGGGTAAAGAGATGTCTATGGAATTTGGTATTAATGATATAGTAGAAATGAAAAAACAGCACCCGTGTGGCAATGCTTTGTTTAAGGTAACGCGGATGGGTGCGGATATTAAGATTAAATGTGTTGAGTGCGAGCGGACAATATTGATGCCGCGTCGAGACTTTGTTAAACGCATGAAAAAAATAGTAGAGAAACATAAAGGTGAGGTATAAACATGTCATTAACAGCAGGAATCGTTGGTTTACCAAACGTAGGAAAATCAACATTATTTAATGCAATTACAAAAGCGGGCGCGCTCGCTGCAAACTATCCATTCGCAACGATTGATCCAAACATTGGGGTCGTTGAAGTACCGGATGAACGTTTAGAAAAATTAACAGAAATGGTAACGCCAAAGAAAACAGTACCGACTGGATTTGAGTTTACGGATATTGCCGGTATTGTGAAAGGCGCATCCAAAGGTGAAGGTTTAGGAAATAAGTTTTTATCTCACATTCGTGAAGTCGACGCAATTTGTCAGGTCGTCCGGGCATTCGAAGATGAAAACATTACACACGTATCTGGGAAAGTCGATCCTGTGGATGACATTGAAGTCATCAATATGGAATTGATTTTTGCAGATTTAGAAAGTATCGAACGTCGTTTACCGCGTCTCGAGAAAATGGCGAAACAAAAAGATAAAGAAGCGATGGCAGAAGCGGCACTCTTAACGAAGATTAAAGACGGCTTGGAGAGTAACCTGCCGGTGCGCGCGATTGACTTTACTGATGATGAGCGTAAAGATGTAAGAGGTTTGCATTTATTAACATCAAAACCGATGCTTTATGTGGCAAATGTTGGTGAAGATGAGTTGATGAATCTAGAAAATAATGCACATCTACAAGCAATTAATGAATATGCGGCTGAAGAAGGTTCAGATGTTATTGTAATTTCAGCACGCGTAGAAGAAGATATTGCGACTTTAGAAGATGATGAGAAAGACATGTTCTTAGAAGAACTCGGTTTATCAGAAAGTGGTTTAGATAAACTTGTCCGCACGTCATACGATATGCTGGGGTTAGCTACATACTTTACTGCAGGCGAGCAGGAAGTGCGTGCTTGGACATTTAAAAAAGGTATGACAGCACCCGAGTGTGCAGGCATTATCCACACAGACTTCCAAAAAGGATTCATCCGAGCAGAAACAGTGGCCTATGATGACTTGGTCAATGCAGGAAATATGGTGAAAGCAAGAGAAGCTGGTAAAGTGCGTTTAGAAGGTAAAGAATACTTAATGAAAGACGGCGACGTTGTTCATTTCAGATTCAACGTGTAGGGAGGACTATGAATGACTACAGCATTACGTATGACACTCACTTCAATGGTGAGCTTCATGATTTTATTTTATATTGTACGCGTATCATTCGCTATCTTCTTAAGAGATGTGGATGTAGTAACTGCATTAATTAGTTTTGAAACATGGATTCCGATTTTAATCGCAGGTGCATTCTACGGATTGATCATGTATTTTGTGAATATTAGAAGGTATCCAGAGAAGTAGATATTGGATTTGTTTGAGTGGAGGCCAGGCCCGGTGTTTGATGGGGCTTGGTTTTTTTGATTTTGAGGCATTGCATTAGGAGTATATCTCAATTTATGGTCAATAAAAAAAGAAACAATGTATGTATCTAATCGAAAAAATAAAAAATGGGTTTAAAACACGATTAAATCGCATTTTTGCACCCATTTTCAATTTTATAATTATTAAAGTCATGAAAATCCAAATAAGCGATTTTGAAATCATTTGGTTTTCTTTCTAGTGTTTTAAATTAATAATCCTTGAGGATCCTTATATACGTTACATATGTTGTCTTTACGTAAAAGTTTCTCGCTATACTCGAAAAAACAGTAGAGATTTATTTATGCTAAGAAAATTTTGGGGTTTTTAAGATCTCAGTTGGTTCATACCAAAAGGAAATTGAAGTATATACTATGAAATAAACGCTTGTGTTATTCTGTAACTTCCTGGCTGAAAGATTATAGTGATATTCGTTTGATATTGAATAGGAGCATATTTTAAGGCAGTGAAAGTTCCTCTACTACTGAGTCTCTTCATAGTTCCATCAGCAGTTTCGTTTTGGACATTAGTAATATGAGTTTTACCGTACCAAAATCCAGTTAGTGATACACTTCTTGATACGTTAGTGACTTGATTTATATACATACCAGTTTGATATGTAAAAGAACCATTAACAGAGTGACCGAAGTTGAATCCTGCAGTGTTGTTAACATAAGCAGAGTAAGTCTTTCTTTCTGTTCCAGCAGCAAAAGTTGTGAAAGTGTCAGTGTTATTTTCTGCTATGGCATCTTCCATATTAACTCCCATTGTTATAGGTTCATCGGAAAATGAAAGAGTTCTTGAAGTTTCGATATCAGTTTCACCATTCTCTAGACGATTATTAATCTCATTTCTCATTTCTTCCATTTTTTCATTAATTTCTTGAAGCTGTTCAGGACTTGGATATGTTTCAGACTCTGTTGCTTGTGTTTCTTGAGTGAAAGAAGTGGTTACCAATAAGAGACATACAATAGTTAATAAAAACTTTTTCATAAATTACACCCTTTTCTTTAGAATTAGTATATAGTTCAATTTATGCTATACACTAAATATTAAGCAAAGTGGGGATTTATATGAACTTTATTTTAGATTATTTAATAATTTTATTAATAGTGTTTTTTTTCAATTATCTTGGCCAAAAATATATAAACAACTTAAAGATTGA
>JBGYPO010000138.1:0-35166 GCA_041838435.1 Aliicoccus sp.
AGCGAGGGTTCTCGTTGCGACGGTTAAGACAAAAGTGTAGCAGCGAGGGTTCTCATTGCGACGGTTAAGACAAAAGTGTAGCAGCGAGGGTTCTCATTGCGACGGTTAAGACAAAAGTGTAGCAGCGAGGGTTCTCATTGCGACGGTTAAGACAAAAGTGTAACAGCGAGGAAGCTCCCTGCCTCAATCAAAAAAGCAGATCACTATGATCTGCTTTTTAAAATTCCACTTATAAAAAGAATCCAACGATTACTGCGCTTAACACTGAAACAAGTGAAGCACCGTAGACAAGTTTTAAACCAAATCTAGCAACTGTACTTCCGCTACTCTCGTGAATTCCTTTAACTGAACCGGCAATAATACCGATGCTTGAGAAGTTTGCGAATGAGATTAAGAATACTGAAATCATTCCGGCAGTTTTATCTGAAACGGTATCTGCGACAGCACTGAAGTCGTAAATTGCGACGAACTCGTTGGTAATTAATTTTGTCGCCATAATGCTGCCTGCAGTTTGTGCCTCGTCCCAAGGAATCCCCATAAGGAATGCTAGTGGCATGAAGATATAACCTAAAATGTCTTGGAATGTTAAGCTGTTTCCTGGTATCAACAAGAACAAGTTATTGATTAGTGCAATTAATGCGATATAGCCGATCAACATGGCACCGACAATAACGGCAACCTTAGCACCGTCTAAAATGTAGTCCCCGAGAACTTGGAAGAATGACTTACCTTCTTCTGGGTTTGAACTGATCTCAACGGCATCATCATTTGAAGTGGCTAATTTTTTATCGGGATAAGGATTGATAATATGTGTCACAACATAGATACCAAACAAGTTCATTATAATCGCAACGATAACAAATCTTGGCTCGAGCATTGTCATGTATGCACCGACAATAGACAGTGATACAGAGCTCATCGCCTGTGCACAGAGTGTGTATAACTGACGCGATGAAAGTTGCGGCAAGATATGTTTTAATGTAATGAACACTTCGGATTGACCGAGAAACATCGATGCCGCACCGTTGTACGATTCGATATATGGGAAGCCCGTAATTTTTGAAAGTAACCAGCCAATACCTTTAATCACTAAAGGCAATACGCGTAAGAACTGCAAGATTCCAATAATCGCTGAGATAAAAATTATCGGCATTAATACATTAAAGAAAAACACGTTACCCCCTTCAGGAATCACGGTCAATAAATCTCCGAAAACAAAGGATACACCTTCTCTGGCAAATCCAAGCAACACATCAAATCCTGCTGCGAGTCTTGAAACGATTGTTTCACCAACATTAGTCGAGAGCAAGAAGAAAGCAAATAATAACTGTAATCCAATTAACATTAAAATATTTATCCAGTTTGCGAACGCACGCTTACGGTCACTACTCGCTAACCACGCAAGTAGGAATGTGACTAAGATTCCGACAATCCCCATAACTATACCTATGTTCATCACCCTATTCTGAGTTAGTGTTTTTTTATTTTACTACAAATAAAGAAAAAAACTAACTAATAATCAAAACGTTTGAAAGCTATTAAGTTGTGATATATAATAAAAGTCAAAGAAGGTCAAAGAGAGGTGGTCCCTATGCGAAATATGTCCGATATTATCGAAAACTACTTAAAACAGCTCATCAATGATTCGCAGCAAGAAGCAGTTGAGATAAAGCGCGCACATATTGCCGAAAAATTTGATTGTGTCCCTTCTCAGTTAAACTATGTGATTAAGACACGGTTTACAACTGAGCATGGTTATCTTGTTGAAAGTAAACGGGGCGGTGGTGGGTATATTAGAATCACAAAGATTGAAACCCATCGTAAAGCAGACTATCTTAAGCATTTAAAACAAGTGATTGGTAAAAGTGTATCTCAACAAAGAGGAGAGCATATCATCCAATCGATGTTTGAGAACGAGATAATTACAGAGAAAGAAGCGAAAATAATTCTAACAGTAATCCATAGAGAGTCGTTGATGATTGATTTACCGTACCGTGATCAATTACGCGCCCACATATTATCTAAAGTGTTAGATGTCATATTATACAGTGAGGAAGAACAATGAAATGTGAAAACTGTCAAACCAATGAAGCAATCATTCATGTAACGAAGGGTTCAGGTTTCCAGAAGTTCGATAAGTATTTATGCGAAGATTGTGCAAATGCATCGTTTGACGTGGGTATGTCTCAAAGTGACGCACCGTCAAACATCCATCAGTTATTAAAAGCATTGTCGAATATGCAACGCAAGCAGTATCGCGATCAGCCTGTGAAGCGTTGTGAATCGTGTGGTTCGACACTCGATATGATTTTAAAGCATGCGAAATTCGGCTGTGCAGATTGTTATCGCACATTCCCGGATGCGACGCGTGAAATTATTGCACGTGTACAGTCGAATCAAAGTTCGCACATCGGTGCAGTCCCGGCACAAGCAGCGGCGCACTTAAAAGTGAAGCAGAAAATTGATGCACTGAAGTCAGAACTCGATGTGTTGATTGAAAAACAAGACTTTGAAGAAGCGGTCGTTGTGCGAGATAAAATTCGCGCATTAGAAGGCGGTGAGCAAGATGAATCTTAAAATCAGTCCATGGCTGAACGGTGCAGAAGAAACAGCGATTGAAATGTCTTCACGCATTCGTCTGGCGAGGAATATAGAAGGTATGACATTCCCACTGCATAACCAAGATGTTGAAAAGCTTGATGCAATGGTCGATGCGATGGAAAAGCACTTGCCGGACTATGAGCGCATCGACGTTCACGAATTGCCGTATGAAGAAAAAGGTATTCTTGTTGAGAAACATTTAATTTCACCAACGTTTGCTAAAAATGGACGTACGTGCTTTATCAGCAAGGATGAAGCAATTTCCATTATGGTGCATGAGGAGGATCATATCCGCATTCAGGCGATGGGTGCGAATGTTGAGCTTTTAGATATATATCATGCTGCGGAATCGGTTGATAAAGTGCTCGAAACACATTTTCAATATGCATTTGATGAGAATTATGGTTATTTAACAGCATGTCCAACCAATGTTGGGACGGGGCTTCGTGCATCGGTCATGATGCATTTGCCAGCGTTGTCATCGACAGGGTTGTTACAGCAGTTTGTAGGTAACTTAAGTCGTTTTGGGTTTACGCTGCGTGGTATATACGGAGAAGGCAGCCATTCAATCGGCCATATTTATCAGTTATCCAACCAGCTTACACTCGGTCAAACTGAGGCAGAAATTGTTGAAAATCTTGTAGAATTAAAAGAACAATTGATAGAAGAAGAGTTGGATTTAAGAGAGCGCTTTATCGGTGAACATGAAATTGAAACACGTGATACGGTCTATCGTTCGCTTGGACTCTTAAAATATGCACAGACAATTACGTTAAAAGAAGCTGCAAAAGCAATCAGCGATGTAAAGATAGGCGTGGATTTGGAGATTCTTAAATTAGAAGGATTCAAGTTCCAAGAGCTCATTCAATTGATTCAACCGGCGTTCATAAGAACGCTGATTGAGCCGGAAGATGTAACGACAATGTCACAGCTCGATAAGTCGATTAATGCGCGCCGCGCTACATTATTAAGAAACTCAATAGGGGGTTAATTTATGTTATTTGGAAAATTAACAGAGCGGGCACAAAAGGTGCTTGCATATGCACAGGAAGAGGCAATTGAACTTAAGCACTCAAGTATAGGTACAGAGCACTTGCTGCTTGGCCTGGTAAAAGAAGAAGAAGGAATTGCAGCGAAAGTATTGAAGTTATTTAACGTGGATGAAGACCGTATACGTGAAGAGATTTTTAATTTAATCAACGTAGGAACACAAGCGTCATCTACGATTCATTACACACCGCGCGCTAAGAAAGTCATTGAATTATCAATGGATGAAGCACGTAAGTTACACCATAACTTTATTGGTACAGAGCACTTATTGCTCGGCTTAATTAGAGAGTCTGAAGGTGTGGCTGCACGTGTACTCGCAAACCTTGATTTAAATATTACAAAAACGCGTGCTGCAGTGATTAAGATGCTCGGCAATCCTGACATGGTGCAACAGAAAAAATCTGCACGTAAAGAATCAAGCACGCCGACGCTTGACGGACTCGCACGTGATTTAACACAAATCGCGAAAGAAGACATGCTTGACCCGGTGATTGGACGCTCTAAAGAAATCACACGTGTCATTGAAGTGTTAAGTCGTCGTACGAAAAACAACCCGGTGCTTATCGGTGAACCAGGGGTAGGTAAAACAGCTATTGCAGAAGGTTTAGCTATCGCTGTGATTAATAATGAAGTACCTGAAACATTAAAAGATAAGCGTGTTATGTCACTTGATATGGGTACGGTTGTTGCGGGTACGAAATACCGTGGTGAATTTGAAGAGCGCTTGAAAAAGGTAATGACTGAGATTAAAGAAGCAGGTAACGTCGTGTTGTTCATTGATGAGTTACACACACTTATTGGTGCAGGTGGAGCAGAAGGTGCAATCGATGCATCAAATATCTTGAAACCGGCGCTTGCACGTGGTGAGTTGCAATGTATTGGTGCAACAACGCTCGATGAGTACCGTAAGCATGTAGAGAAAGATGCGGCACTTGCGCGTCGTTTCCAGGCGGTACAAGTTGATGAACCTAGTGTTGAAGACTCAGTTCGAATTCTAAAAGGATTGCGTGACAAATACGAAGCGCACCATAGAATTAGTATTTCTGATGCGGCGATTGAAGCAGCAGTTACGATGAGTAATCGCTATATTCAAGACCGTTTCTTACCAGATAAAGCGATAGACTTAATTGATGAAGCGTCATCAAAAGTGCGTTTAAAGAGTTACACAACGCCACCAGATTTAAAAGATTTAGAGAGTAAGCTTGAGGATGTAAAAAAGGAAAAGGATTCAGCTGTACAGTCTCAAGAGTTTGAAGCTGCTGCAAACTTCCGAGATCAACAGTCTAAGCTTGAAAAGCAAATAGAAGAAACTAAAATTAATTGGAAGAAAGAGCAGGGTTCAGTGGCTTCATCAGTAGAACGTGGGGATATTGAAACTGTAATTTCAGCAATGACAGGTATACCACTTACGAAGATTGCTGAAGATGAGTCTGATCGCTTGTTGCACTTAGAAGACACACTGCACAACCGTGTAATCGGACAAAAAGATGCGGTGACATCGATTTCTAAAGCGGTGCGACGTGCACGTGCTGGATTGAAAAATCCAAAGCGTCCAATCGGAAGTTTTATCTTCTTAGGACCGACAGGTGTCGGTAAGACAGAGCTTGCGCGCGCATTAAGCGAAGCGATGTTCGGTGAAGAAGATGCGATGATTCGCGTCGACATGAGTGAATATATGGAGAAACATTCTGTATCACGACTTGTTGGTTCACCTCCAGGATATGTTGGATATGAAGATGGTGGGCAGCTGACTGAAAAAGTACGCCGCAAACCATACTCGTTAATTCTCTTTGATGAGATTGAAAAAGCACACCCGGATGTCTTTAACATGTTGCTGCAAGTTCTTGATGACGGTCGTCTGACAGATTCAAACGGACGTACGGTTGATTTCCGCAACACGATTATTGTCATGACATCAAACGTAGGTGCTCGAGAGTTACAAGACCAGAGATTTGTTGGTTTTGGTGGTGCTGGAGAAACACAAGATTACGAAACAATCCGTTCAACAATGATGAAAGAGCTTAAGAATACATTCCGTCCGGAATTCATTAACCGTGTGGATGACATCATCGTATTCCACAGCCTTGAGAAAGGTGATTTATCTCAAATTGTTAGCTTGATGGTAGATCAATTAGCAGACCGTTTGAAACAGCAAAACATCCATCTTGAAATTACAGATGCAGGTAAAGAGAAAATTGTTGAAGAAGGTTACGACCCAGAATACGGGGCACGCCCACTTGCACGTTCGATTCAAAAACACGTGGAAGATCGCTTAAGTGAAGCAATCTTAGCAGGAGACAATTTTGATAATAAACTTGTTGTAATAGATTACAAAGATGATGAGTTTGTTGTAAACACAGAAGAGTTGGTTGAAAGTAAATAAGTTTGAAGTGATATGTGAAACCCGCCTGTAGAAGGTGGGTTTCTTTTTGTGTGAGAGGTTTATTGGGTCACTGTGATTTCACATTGAATCGTTGAGTGTTGTATTGGGTCACTGTGGTTTCACAGTGACGCGTTGAGTGTTGTATTGGGTCACTGTGGTTTCACAGTGACGCGTTAAGTGGTGTATTGGGTCACTGTGGTTTCACAGTGACGCGTTAAGTGGTGTATTGGGTCACTGTGGTTTCACAGTGAGTCGTTGATTGGTGTTTTGGGTCACTGTGGTTTCACAGTGACGCGTTAAGTGTTGTATTGGGTCACTGTGGTTTCACAGTGAGGCGTTGATTGGTGTATTGGGTCACTGTGGTTTCACAGTGACGCGTTAAGTGGTGTATTGGGTCACTGTGGTTTCACAGTGAGGCGTTGATTGGTGTATTGGGTCACTGTGGTTTCACAGTGACTCAATAGAGTTAAACCACCAACACTCAGCAAAAACCACCAAATCTGTATAGCCCTTTATTGTTTGGGCTTTTTTTTATACAATAGACATATCACTGTATTTAAAATGGGGAGGTATGACTTCTTGGCAAAAACAAAGAATGTTTTCGAATGTATGGCCTGTGGTTTTGAATCACCCAAATGGTATGGAAAGTGTCCGACTTGCGGTGCCTGGAACCAGATGGAAGAAAGGCTTGTACACAAGGAAACAAAGGCGCGGGGTACGCTTGGTAAAGAAACCTCTGATAAAAAGTCCCGCAGCCAGAAATTAGATCGTGTTCAAAAATCAATTGCGCCAAGAACGAAAACTGGCAGCGGTGAGTTTGACCGTGTCCTTGGCGGTGGGATTGTCGATGGTTCACTCGTGTTAATCGGTGGAGATCCTGGGATTGGTAAATCAACGATTTTACTACAGACAGCATTGAAGCTTGCTGAAAAACATACAGTATTATATGTCTCTGGTGAAGAGTCAATTGAACAGATTAAATTGCGTGCAGACCGTATTGATTTACCAAGTGAAGGGCTTAATGTTTACAGTGAAACGAACCTGTTTTACATCCACGATGAAATCAAACAACTCGGTCCAGACTTCTTAATTATTGACTCCATCCAGACGATGTTCCATCCAGAAGTAACGAGTGCACCTGGAAGTGTCTCACAAGTCAGGGAATCGACGCAGAGTATAATGAATATCGCAAAGACTGGTAACATTGCGACGTTTATCGTCGGTCATGTGACGAAGGAAGGTCAAATCGCTGGTCCGCGCTTACTTGAACATATGGTAGATACGGTTTTATATTTTGAAGGAGATCAACATCAAACATTTCGGGTGTTAAGAGCTGTGAAAAACCGCTTTGGTTCAACGAATGAGATGGGTATCTTTGAAATGAGACAATCGGGGCTTGAAGAAGTGCTTAACCCTTCAGAAATATTTTTAGAAGAACGCTCTAAAAATGTGCCGGGCTCTGCAATTGTTGCGACTATGGAGGGTACGCGTGCGATGCTTGTAGAAGTTCAGTCGCTCGTTACTCCGACACATTTTCATAATCCGAGACGTATGGCAACGGGTGTCGATCATAACCGTTTGAATTTACTCATGGCTGTGCTTGAGAAAAGCGAACGTCATTTAATGCAACAACATGATGCTTACGTCAAAGTTGTCGGCGGTGTAAAGCTTGATGAACCTGCTGTAGATTTAAGTGTCATCATAAGTATAGCTTCAAGTTTCCAGTCGAAATCTGTCCGTGGTGATGACTGCTTTGTTGGAGAGGTGGGACTGACTGGTGAAGTACGTCGTGTCACGAAACCGGAACAACGCATTCAAGAAGCAGAAAAATTAGGGTTCAACCGCATCATTATGCCGAAATCAAATCTGATTGGACTCAACATGAAGGCTGATATTGAAGTGGTCGGTGTTACTCACATTAAGGAAGCTTTAAATATAGCGTTACAATAGAACAAGAAAATATAAATGAAAAGGAGGTAAACAAATGCTTAAGTATTTATTATACGCATGGCTTCTTGTTATGGGCGCATCACTTGGAATTTATGGGATGCCATATTTACTGGAAATGTTTGACGATGTACCGAGATTTTTAGAAAACGTCTTAATTCATGCATTAATTGGTATCGTTGTAATTTTTCTCGCGTTATCATGGACCGTCCCATATTTCATCAGGCGCATACGTTCGATTGAAGAAATCCTCATTAAAAGCAAAATACAAGATATTATGTTCGCGACTGTCGGTATGATCATTGGTCTATTGCTTGCTGTCTTAATTTCATTTTTAATTGGCATGATTGATATTCCTGTCATTAACAGTGTGGTGCCATTTTTCCTCGCAGTTGTACTCGGTTATTTAGGATTTCAACTTGGACATAAGAAATTTAATGAAGCTTTTACTCAAATGCCTTTGTTTGGTAAGTTACAAAAACAAGCGGATCCCTCACCAATAAAAATTCTAGATACAAGTGCAATCATCGATGGCAGAATTATCGATGTTGTGAAAATAGGTTTTCTGGAAGGTGAAATCGTTGTGCCACAATTTGTGCTTGATGAGTTGCAGCTTATCGCAGACTCCACCGACTCAGTGAAACGCGATAAAGGTCAGCGCGGCTTGGATCTTTTATCAGAACTGAGACAGACCGGTGATAATGTATACATTATGGACATTGATTATGATGCGCTTGATGTGGACGCGCAGCTCGTAAAATTAGCAAAAGAGAAACAAGGTGTTGTCGTAACCACGGATTATAACTTGAATAAGGTGTGTAAGGTGCAGGGTATTCCTGTGTTAAATGTTAACGAGCTCTCAGATGCGGTACGCATGATGGTAACTCAAGGTGACATACTCGATATTTTTGTCTCTCGTGTCGGTAAAGAAGAGGGACAGGGTGTGGGTTATTTAGATGATGGTACGATGGTTGTTGTAGAAGAAGGAAAGCATCTTGTCAACGCTCAAATTAAAGCGGAAGTAAAAAGTGTCCTGCAGACAAATTCTGGACGGATTATATTTACTAAACAGGTGCATGAATCATGAGTTACACAGTCTTAATTCCTGCAGCAGGCAGTGGCACGCGTATGGGCGGTTTAATAAATAAATTATTGCTGCCACTTAACGCAGTACCGGTCATCGTGCACACTGTGAGACGTTTTGAAGCGGATCCGAACTGTCAGGCGATTTATCTCGCGACACAGGACAGTGAACGTGAAGTGTTTCAGTCATTGCTTAAGTTCAGTTCAAAGTTTAAAGACTGTGTAACAGGTGGGCTTGAACGTCAAGACAGCATATATAACATGTTAAAGTATATGGACGAGACGACTTACGTCATGGTGCATGACGGTGCGCGGCCGTTTGTGTCCCAGGCGATACTTAATACATTATATTCTGCTGTTAAAACACACAATGCTGTTATCTGTGGTGTCACGCCGAAAGATACGATTAAGCGCGTCAGCAACCACCAGGTAGTCGAAACGATTGAACGCAGTGCGCTGATTCAGGTGCATACGCCCCAAGCATTTAAGTATGATGTCTTAAGGCAGGCCTATAATCATGCCTATCAAAAGAAATTAAATGTCACAGATGACGCGATGATGGTGGAGGCGCTTGGACTTGATATTCACGTCGTCGATTCGGACTACAATAATATTAAAATTACGACACCAGAGGACCTGGTCATTGGTGAGAAAATAATCGCGCAAATTGAGAGGGATCCAAATGTTTAGAATTGGTCATGGATTTGATGTACACGCGTTCGATAAAGACCGACCGTTAATACTCGGTGGGATTGAAATAGAACATCATCAAGGACTCATCGGTCACTCTGACGCTGACGTGCTGTTGCATACGATTGCAGATAGTATACTAGGTGCACTCGCACTTGGAGACATCGGTAAGTTTTTTCCGGATGATGATCCGGCAAACAAAGATTTGGATTCTAAAGTGTTGCTTTCACAAGTCGTCGATAAAATGCATGCACTCGATTATATGGTGAATAATATCGACGCGACAATCATGGCAGAAAAGCCTAAACTGCGACCGCATATCGACGGCATGCGGGAAGTGGTGGCGGGACTTTTAAAAATAGATATAAATCATGTTAATATTAAAGCGACAACGACAGAGCGTTTAGGGTTTACTGGACGAGAAGAAGGAATGGCTGCTGAAGCGGTTGTTCTGTTAAAGAAAATGGAGAGGTAAATATGACTAAAATACGTTTAAGATATGCACCAAGTCCTACAGGATTTTTACATATTGGTAATGCACGGACTGCACTATTTAATTATTTGTTTGCACGCGCGAACGGCGGGGACTTTATCATAAGAGTTGAGGATACTGACCTTGCGCGTAATATTGAGGCTGGTGAAGAATCACAACTGAGAAACTTACGCTGGCTTGGTATCGACTGGGATGAGTCGGTGGATAAGGGTGGCGACTACGGTCCATACCGTCAATCAGAGCGTAAAGATATATACCAAAAGTATGCAGACCAACTGATTGAAAAAGGCAGGGCATACCGCTGCTATATGACGTCTGAAGAATTAGAAGCAGAGCGCGAAGCACAGATTGAACGTGGTGTCATGCCGCGTTATGGTGGTAAACATGCAAACCTTTCAACTGAAGAAGAGCAGGCGCTTATTGATGAAGGCCGCACACCAAGTGTACGAATACGTGTGCCACAAAACGTCACATATACGTTTGATGACCTCGTGAAAGGTCCGGTTTCGTTTGATTCTGATAACATAGGTGACTGGGTAATTTTAAAGAAAGATGGCATGGCGACGTACAACTTCGCATGTGCAATCGATGATCATTTGATGGAAATTTCTCACGTCTTACGTGGAGATGATCATATCTCAAACACACCAAAACAGATGATGGTGTATGAGGCATTGAACTGGGAGTATCCAGTATTCGGTCATATGACGCTTATTGTGAATGAGCAGAAGAAAAAATTATCTAAACGTGATGCTGGAATTTTACAATTCATTGAACAGTATAAAGATCTTGGCTATTTACCAGAAGCGCTGTTTAACTTTATTGCGCTCCTTGGTTGGACGCCTGAAGGTGAAGAAGAAGTATTTAGCCAGAGTGAATTCATTGAGCGCTTCGATGAAAAACGCTTATCAAAGTCGCCTGCATTCTTTGATAAACAAAAGCTTATGTGGATTAATAACCAGTACATGAAAACAAAAGACAGCGATGAAGTGTTTGAGATGGCTGTGAAGTTTCTTGAAGCAAAAGAATTAGTTAAGACGGATAGAAATGCTGAAGAGGAAGACTGGGCAAAACGTTTAGTTGCGCTGTATCAACCTCAAATGAGCTATGCTGCTGAAATCGTAGCACTGAGTGAGCAGTTCTTTAAAGCAGATGTTACGTACACAGAAGATGCAAAAGAAGTACTTGCACAAGAACATATTCCAACGCTTTTACCTGCACTTAAAGGCGCACTTGAAAATCTTTCGGATGATGACTTTACACCGGAGAATATTAAAGCGGCAATCAAAGCAGTACAAAAGGAAACAGGATTTAAAGGTAAACAGCTATTCATGCCCGTCCGTGCAGCAGTTACAGGTGAAACGCGTGGACCTGAGCTTCCGGATGCAATTAGTTTAATTGGTCGTGAGATTGTGCTTAACCGGATCGACACACTTATGAATTAAGCATTCCAGTTGACTGGCAACACAATAATAGATAATAATAGAAAACAGTAGAAAGAGTCTTGGACACTTAGAGATTATCTGGTTGGTGAAAAGATAACGAACACTCTTTTGAATTGCAACAGTTGAATATTTAAAGACTATTTTTAAATAGTGAATCAGAGTGGAACCGTGTTTTATAACACCTCTGTCCGTTACGGATAGTGGTGTTTTTTTGATGAAAATTTTAAGAGGTGATATCGACATGGTAAAAATTTATAACACATTGACACGACAAAAAGAAACGTTCGAACCGCTTGAGCCGGGGAAAGTAAAAATGTATGTGTGTGGACCGACAGTATACAACTACATTCATATTGGTAATGCTCGTCCTGCCATCGTCTTTGATACAGTGAGACGTTATTTGGAATATAAAGGATATGAAGTCAAGTATGTTGCGAACTTCACAGATGTTGACGATAAGTTAATTAAAGCGTCTCAAGAGCTTGGTGAAGAAGTGCCAGAGATAGCCGAGCGTTTTATCGAAGCATTCTTTGAAGACACAGGTGCATTAAATGTGAAGAAAGCAACGGTACATCCGAGAGTTATGGATCATATGGATGACATTATCGACTTTATAGAAGTGTTAATCGAAAAAGATTATGCATACGAATCAGATGGTGATGTGTACTTTAAGACGCGAGCATTTGATGACTATGGTCATTTGTCACAACAATCTGTTGATGATTTAAAAGTTGGTGCGCGTATAGAAGCTGGCGAAAAGAAAAAAGACCCGCTTGATTTTGCGCTCTGGAAGCATGCGAAAGATAATGAAATTCAGTGGGAGTCACCATGGGGCGCTGGTCGTCCGGGATGGCACATCGAGTGTTCTGTTATGGCGCGCAAGCACCTGGGAGACACAATAGATATTCATGCGGGTGGACAGGATTTAACATTCCCACACCATGAAAATGAAATTGCACAGAGCCAGTGCCGCACGGATAAAACATTCGCGAATTACTGGATGCATAACGGTTATATTAATATAGACAACACGAAGATGAGTAAATCTCTTGGGAACTTTATCCTGGTCAATGACATCATCAAAGAGATCGATCCGAACGTGCTGAGATTTTTTATGATCAGCGTACATTACCGCAACCCGATTAACTACAATCGCGAGCTTGTAGAAGCAAGTGGGAATGGTTTAACACGTATTCAGGATAGTTATCATGAGGCGCTTAATCGTATTGAGGCGGCTGTTCTTGATGAGGAAGACGCAGTGGTTGAAAAAATAATCGATAAAAACCTGGAAACATTTGAGCGTCACATGGATGATGATTTTAACACAGCGAATGCGGTAACCGCATGGCATGACCTCGCGTCAGAAACAAATAAATATTTGCGTCGACCATCAACAAGCCTGCGTGTTTTGAAGCGGTTTATTAAGGCGCATGCTGTTTATAGTGACGTGCTCGGTGTATCTCTTGAAACTGAAGAGGTGTTGCTGGATGAAACGATTGAAGAATTAATTGAAGAACGTAATGAAGCGCGTAAGAATAAAGATTTTGCACGTGCAGATGAAATTAGAGATTACTTACAATCTCAAAACATCATGCTTGAAGATACGAAAGACGGGGTAAGGTTCAAACGTGGATAGACAAGATTTAGCGACACTGAACCTTGTATCTGCCGCGCAGGTAGGAGACGCTGTCTATGCGGCTAAGCTTAGAACGTATCTGCTGAAGCAAAAGCTCTATTTAAAACCTAATGATTTACATCGTGTGTACGCGAAGTTAGAGAGTGCGCGGTTTCAAGCAAGTGTGCTTACAGAACTATTAGAAGAAGCATTTTTTGACGATGCTGAAACTGAAATTTTAAAACGTGCACGCAATCAAACAACAAATACTAAAGCAAAAAATGCAACGCAGAAAGAGTACCGGTATGCAACAGCGCTTGAGGCAATTATTGGTTATTTCACGTTAATAGAAAATGATGCACGTTTAGACGAATTAATGAATCGTATATTAAAAAAGTGTGGTGAATGATATGGAAAATGAAGTAGTTTTTGGTCGTCATGCTGTGAAAGCATTGCTCCAGTCGAGTCAAGACGTGAACAAAGTGTTTGTTCAGGAGAGTGCAAATATTCAACAGCTCGACGATATAATCAAGGAGGCCCGGACACGTAAAATCAATGTCCAATTTGTCCCGAAACATAAACTTGATGGTATAACAAAAGAGAAGCATCAGGGTATCATTGCGATGACGAGTGCTCATAATTATATGGATATTAAACAGTTGGTGGAACAATCGACAGGCCCGAATAACCATCTGATGATACTGGATGGGTTAGAAGATCCGCACAACTTAGGGTCTGTATTAAGAACTGCAGATGCAACTGGATTTAAAGGTGTGATTATTCCAAAGCATCGTGCTGTCGGACTTACAAGTACTGTGTCGAAAACTTCTACGGGTGCAATCCAACATGTGCCGGTTGCACGCGTGGGCAATATCAATCAGACTATTGACCTATTAAAAGAAAATGGATTTTGGATTGTTGGTACTGACGGCTCAGCTAAAACAGACTACCGAGATATCCCAGGGGATGTCAATTTAGCTGTTATCATAGGCAGTGAAGGTAACGGAATTAGCAAGAAGACGCTGGAGAAGTGTGACTTCATTGTGAAGGTGCCTATGGTGGGAAGTGTGAGCAGTTTGAACGCTTCTGTATCAGCAGCATTGTTGATGTATGAAGTTTATCGTAAACATCACCCATTAAATTAAAGGATGGGGCAGACATGAAAAAGAAATCGAGAATTTTATTGGTTGATGGATACAATTTAATCGGTGCCAATAAAGAGCTAAGCTATGAAGCAAATATCTCACTGGAAATTGCACGAGAGTTGCTGCTGAGTGATCTTGCAGAATACAACGCAACAACGAATTATGAAATAATCTGTGTGTTTGATGCATATATGGTGCGGTCCACGGAAACGATTATAAATTTCCATGGTGTGACAGTGGTCTATACGAAAGAAAAAGAAACGGCGGATGAATACATCGAGCGCTTTGTGCATTTAAATTACAACAAACATTTAACAGAAATCACGGTGGTCACGAGTGACTACACAGAACAGCGCACTATCTTCGGGCTCGGTGCACTGCGGAAATCAAGCCGGGAAATGTGGCAGGAGCTAGGTGTTGCCAAAAACAAAATCAGTAAGACTGTAATAGAGGAAACGCACAACACACCTAAAGCGAGACTCGACATTGACCGCCAAGTTTTAGCGAAACTTGAAAAACTGCGACGGGGTACAGATTGACGGCTTGCGGTACCTATAGGAACTTTATATACTTCACTTAATACTTCGAATCAGAAAGTAGGCGGGTGCTATATATAAGATTCGGCAGGTTTTTCTCTATATTTCAGAAGACAAGAGACAGTATTTAAATCGCTATGCAGCTAAAGTTGCAGAAGGTAATATAGCTGCGTTTGAAACAATTTATCATCAGATCTTACACCGCACATATATCATGGTTAAATTACATGTGAATAATCCGAGCGATTACGATGACATGGTACAAGAGTTGATGTTAAAAGCGCTTAAGCTGTGTGGTACCTATAATTCTGAACGCGGCAATTATGAAAATTATGTGTTCCGTACATTTCGGTTTGAGTTGTTGAGCTATCGCTTGTTTACACAAGAAAAATTACGAAGAGAACGTCCGCTCGATATGAGAAGTAAAGAAATCTTGAACATTATCGATACCGATGAAATGAAGCAGCCTGAATTGACAACACTGTACTACGATTATTTCTGTCATTTAGCAGATTCAGGTCGATTTAGTTCCTTAGAGAAAGTGGTTATCAAGGCTTTGATGGATGGTAGATCACCACTTGAAGTGAGAGAAACATTGGATATAGACGAGATGAGTTATACGAATACTTTTTATCGGGTGCGCAAAAAAGTTAGGCGTCATCCACTCATGACGTTAATTGACAATGAAAGCCATAATAGTTATAGTATATAAGAATTGGTAAAATGTCCGTGGAGTCACTCTCGAGTTGAATGTTTGTAGGAGGAATTTTGAGTGAATAATAATCGTAACTTCTTAGCGAATGTCATTAGTGAAATGAAAAAAGTTCACTGGCCAACTGGTCAAGAAGTAGTAAGATACACAATTTTAGTCGCAATCGCTGTAATTTTCTTTTTAATCTTTTTCTATGCGATTGATTTAATTATTACTTACGTTATTGAGTTAATTTAACATTAAAGGAGCATCAGTATGTCAGGGGTAAAAGAATGGTATGCAGTCCATACATATTCGGGATATGAAAATAAGGTAAGAGCGAATCTTGAAGCACGTTTAGAATCGATGAACATGCAAGATTTAATCTATAGAGTCGTCATTCCCGAGGAAGAAGAAACGACATTTAAAGACGGTAAGAAAAAGACTGCACTTAAAAAGACGTTCCCCGGTTACGTACTTGTAGAGCTCGTCATGACTGATGAATCATGGTATGTTGTCAGAAACACACCAGGAGTTACCGGTTTTGTAGGTTCTCAAGGTGCAGGTAGTAAACCGAATCCGTTGTTACCAGAAGAAGTGAAGTTTATTCTGAAATCAATGGGGATGCATGAGCGCACTATAGACTTTGAAGTTGGTGTCGGTGAAGTCGTTAATATTATTGACGGACCGTTTAACGCCCAAAGTGGTGAAATTAAATCAATCGATAAAGAACGCTTCAAGTTAACTGTAATGGTTGAAATGTTCGGGCGAGAAACACCGGTCGAAGTAGAATTTGATCAAATAGAAAAAATTTAGTTTACGCTTGAGTTTTCGAGTAAAAAATGGTATTATATGATGGTTGGAATTTTTCCGACCATCTTTTTGTTTTTATCAGCAGAAGATGTAAGAGTGGGAGGATGAAATATCAGCATCCACATGACCACATCACGATAATCTAGGAGGTGCGAATCGTGGCTAAAAAAGTGATTAATATTGTTAAGTTACAGATTCCTGCAGGTAAGGCGAATCCAGCGCCGCCAGTTGGTCCAGCATTAGGACAAGCAGGTATTAACATCATGGGATTCTGTAAGGAATTCAACGCGCAAACACAAGAACAGGCAGGTTTAATTATCCCTGTAGAAATTTCAGTGTTTGAAGATCGTTCATTTACATTTATCACAAAAACACCACCAGCTGCAGTATTGCTTAAAAAAGCTGCCGGTGTCGATAAAGGATCAGGTGAACCTAACAAAACTAAAGTTGCAACAGTATCAGAAGCACAAGTACGTGAAATTGCTGAGTCTAAAATGGAAGATCTCAATGCCGCAGATGTAGAAGCGGCTATGAAAATGGTCGAAGGTACAGCGCGCAGCATGGGCTTCACTGTAGAAAAATAATAATTGAAACGTATGAATACAATTCGTGGGAGGATTACCCGCTAAAACCACAAGGAGGAATTTCTAATGGCTAAGTTAAGTAAAAAGTATAAAGAAGCTTTAGCTAAGTTTGACCCAGAACAAAGCTATTCAATTGAAGAAGCAATCAAACTTGCTAAAGAAACAAGCACTGTTAACTTTGACGCTTCAGTCGAAGTTGCATTCCGCCTAGGTATTGATACGCGTAAAAATGACCAGCAAATCCGTGGTGCGATGGTATTGCCAAACGGTACTGGGAAAACTCAACGTGTATTAGTATTTGCTAAAGGTGAGAAAGCTAAAGAAGCAGAAGAAGCAGGCGCAGATTTCGTTGGTGAGCAAGAATTAATTGCTAAAATCAATGATGGATGGTTCGATTTCGATATCATCGTTGCTACACCTGACATGATGGGTCAAGTTGGACGCTTAGGTCGAGTATTAGGACCTAAAGGTTTAATGCCTAACCCTAAAACAGGCACAGTAACAATGGACGTTGCGAAAGCAGTCGAAGAAATCAAAGCAGGTAAAGTAGAATACCGTGCTGAAAAAGCAGGTATTGTACATTCAGCAATTGGTAAAGTTTCATTTGATGCAGATAAGTTAGTTGAAAACTTCCGTGCATTAAATGAGCAACTTGCTAAGGCTAAACCAGCTTCATCTAAAGGTGTTTACTTTAAATCAGTTACAGTGTCTTCAACAATGGGACCTGGAGTTAAAGTAGATTTAAATGAAGTCAGAGCGGTTCTTTAATTAAATATTGACACGTCTGTAATGTACATGGTATTATTACGGACGTGATTTATATTACCAAAGACAGTAGGGGCCAAGTGCTTAATCATCCTACCGAGGCATATAAAGACTTGAGCGGAAGATATATTAATATCTTATGTCAAGCACTTTTTGCCAAAGGTAAAAGGTGCTTTTTTTAATGCACCGATCAATCATCATGGAGGTGTTACAGTGTCAAATGTGAGAGAAGCTAAAGAACAAGTTGTACAGGAAATTGAAGACAAACTGAAAAGTTCAATGTCGGTTGTTGTTGTAGACTACCGTGGACTTAAAGTATCTGAGATGACTGAACTTCGTAAGGAATTACGTGCGAATGAAGTAGACTTCAAAGTTTACAAAAACTCATTCTCACGTCGTGCTGCAGAAAATGCAGGACTTACAGAACTTAACGAATTTTTAACAGGACCCAATGCAATTGCATTCTGTGAATCAGACGTTATCGTTGCTGCTAAAGTTCTACATGAGTTCTCAAAGAAACATGAAGCTTTAGAAATTAAAGCAGGTGTCTTAGAGGGCGCATTCGCTCCGGTTGAAGACGTTAAAGCAATCGCGACATTACCATCAAAAGATGGCCTTGTTTCTATGTTGCTATCAGTATTACAAGCGCCAGTGCGCAACTTCGCTTATGCGGTTAAAGCTATCGGTGAAGAAAAAGAGAATGCTGAAGGTTAATTGTTAGATTGTTAAAGCCGTTTACGCATTATACTAATTAAAATTAATGGAGGAACTAGACATGTCAAACGAAAATATCATTGAAATGATTAAAGAAATGTCAGTATTAGAATTAAACGATTTAGTTAAAGCAATTGAAGAAGAATTCGGTGTAACAGCTGCTGCACCAGTAGCTGCTGCTGGCGGCGGAGAAGCTGCTGTTGAAGAGAAAACAGAATTCGACGTTGAGTTACTTGAAGCAGGCGCATCTAAGATCAAAGTTATCAAAGTTGTTCGTGAAGCAACTGGTCTTGGCTTGAAAGAAGCTAAAGCTTTAGTTGACGAAGCACCAAAAGTTATCAAAGAAGCTTTACCAGAAGCTGATGCTAACGAATTAAAAGAAAAATTAGAAGAAGTTGGAGCGAAAGTAGAAGTAAAATAATTACTGCCTTTCGTTTTAAAGGCCGAGGATTATTTCCCGGCCTTTTTCTTATTTATTAATTGAGTTAAGTTGGGGTCTGTCGTGGCATCGAGGTTTCTCGCTGGGTCAATCAGGGGTCTATCTTGCCGGCGAGGCTTCTCGCTGGCTCGCTCTTACCCATACGACCTAGCGTTACATGCAAATTTTAGAAAGTAGGTTATACAATGAGTCACTATTTTACAAATGATAAACACACGCATGATTATCGCTCAATCAAATATGAGTTAAATGGCACATCATACATATTTAAGACTGATGCAGGCGTATTCTCACGCAACGATGTAGATTTTGGCTCTGACTTACTTATAAAAACGGTTATTGATGATGTGAGTAATCAAAATCCCACTTCTATGATTGATATGGGTGCGGGTTATGGCGTGATCTCCATCGTGTTATCGGATCAACTTAACCTAGAATCCACAGCGGTTGACGTTAATCTCAACGCACTCGCTTTAACAAAGCAAAATGCAAAAAAATTCAACGTGGCGACAATGTCTCGTGAAGATTATAATCATGCACAAATCACTACAGATTTATACATAACAAATCCTCCGTTCCGTGCAGGCAAGTCTATTGTCATGGAAATTATTGATGATGCACACAAGCGTGTTGCAGAAGAGGGCCGTTTTTATATGGTCGTGCAAAAGAAGCAGGGTATGCCATCGTATAAGAAGGCAATTGAGCAGTTGTTTAATAATGTTGAGACACTTGCGAAGTCTAAAGGGTACTATATTTTAAAAGCAACAAAAAAGAATTTAAATAATTGACTTGACAAATGAATGATGTTATAGTTATAGAATGTAAAAATATAATTCCTATACGTATGCGATTTTTTATCAGCATATTGCTAGGATGTGTGTACATATATTGTATATCAATAGAAAATGGGGTTCGTGGTGATAGCATGATTCCGTTTTCTTTTTGTCTTTTTACTTACTAACAATATATTACCACAAATTGTTTTACTGAATATTTTTTAGGGGTGAATCTGTCGATGAGTCAAATGATTCAATATGGGAAGCACGCTAAACGCAGAAACTACGCGAGAATTGAAGAGAAGTTAGAATTGCCTAACTTGATCGAAATTCAGACAAATTCTTACGAATGGTTTTTAGAAAAAGGTCTCATTGAAATGTTTAGGGACATTTCACCAGTAGAAGATTTTACTGGTAACTTATCACTTGAATTTGTAGATTACAGGCTCGGTGAACCAAAGTATGATGAAGATGAAGCGAAAAACCACGATGCAACTTATTCTGCGCCACTACGTGTAAAAGTTAGGTTAGTGATCAAAGAGACAGGTGAGGTTAAGGAACAAGAAGTATTTATGGGTGACTTCCCATTGATGACTGATAAGGGAACATTCATCATCAACGGTGCTGAACGTGTAATCGTATCTCAGCTTGTTCGTAGCCCATCAGTATACTACTCAGAAAAAATTGAGAAGAACGGCAGGCTTGCTACCGGTGCAACAATTATTCCAAACCGCGGTGCGTGGTTAGAATACGAAATCGATGCTAAAGATGTCGTTTATGTTCGAATTGACCGTACGCGTAAATTGCCAATCACGGTATTATTACGTTCACTTGGATTTGAGACAGATCAGGATATCATCAATTTACTTGGTGATAATGAATACATTAGAAACACACTAGACAAAGATTCGACAGAAACAGTAGATCAAGCATTGCTCGAGATTTATGAGCGTTTACGCCCTGGTGAACCACCAACGGTAGATAACGCGCGTAACTTAATCCAATCAAGATTCTTCGATCCAAAGCGCTATGATTTAGCGACTGTTGGACGTTACAAGATGAACAAAAAGTTACATCTTAAGAATAGATTGTTCAATCAAGTGTTGGCTGAGAACATTGTAGATACTGAGACGGGTGAAATCATCGTTGAAGAAGGTTCTACAATTGATCGTCGTACACTGGATGATATTTTAGAACACCTTGAAACAACAGCAAACCTTCAAACATATCACTTAGATAAAGGGGTTCTTGATGAACCAGTTGAAGTTCAATCAATTAAAGTAAAAGCAAATAACGATGATGAACAAACAACAGTAATCATCGGCAACGCTTTCCCTGACTTAGAAGTTAAATCAATCACACCTTCAGACATAATCGCATCGATGAGTTATTTCTTTAACCTACTATACAATGTTGGTCATACAGATGACATTGACCATTTAGGAAATCGTCGATTACGTTCAGTCGGAGAGTTATTACAAAACCAGTTTAGAATTGGTTTATCTCGTATGGAGCGTGTCGTGCGTGAAAGAATGTCTATCCAAGACGTCGAATCAGTCACGCCACAACAATTGATTAACATTCGTCCGGTTATCGCTTCTATTAAAGAGTTCTTTGGTTCATCACAGTTATCACAGTTTATGGACCAAACAAACCCGCTTGCGGAGCTCACGCATAAGCGTCGTTTATCAGCGCTTGGACCTGGTGGTTTAACGCGTGAACGTGCAGGTATGGAAGTGCGTGACGTTCACTACTCTCACTATGGTCGTATGTGTCCAATTGAAACGCCGGAGGGGCCGAACATCGGGTTAATTAACTCACTATCGAGCTTCGCACGCGTCAACGATTTCGGATTCATTGAAACACCGTATCGCCGCGTTGATCCTGAAACTAATCGAGTGACAACTCAAATTGACTATTTGACAGCGGATGAAGAGGACAACTATGTCGTAGCACAAGCAAACGCTGAACTCGATGATGATGGAAACTTTGTTCAAGAAGAAGTTGTGTGTCGTTTCCGTGGAAACAACACGAAAATGGCGCGTGACCGTATGGACTACATGGATGTATCACCGAAACAAGTCGTTTCGGCTGCAACAGCTTGTATTCCATTCTTGGAGAATGATGACTCGAACCGTGCACTTATGGGTGCGAACATGCAGCGTCAAGCAGTTCCTTTATTGATTCCTGAAGCACCGCTTGTAGGAACAGGCATGGAACACGTTGCTGCACGTGACTCAGGTGCTGCGATTATTTCTCAGTACCGTGGACGTGTTGAGCACGTAGAAGCACGAGAAATTCGCGTGCGCCGCTTAGAAGAGAAAAACGGCAAGGACGTAGAGACTGAACTTGACGTTTATAAGTTATCTAAATTCGTCCGCTCAAACTCTGGTACATGTTATAACCAAAAGCCTATTATAGCGCTAGGTGACATTGTTGATAAGCAGGAGATTTTAGCAGATGGTCCTTCTATGGAAAATGGTGAGATGGCACTCGGTCGTAACCCGGTTGTTGCGTTTATGACGTGGGACGGTTACAACTACGAGGATGCCGTAATCATGAGTGAGCGTTTGGTTAAAGATGATGTATATACATCAATTCATATTGAAGAATATGAATCAGAAGCGCGTGATACAAAACTTGGACCTGAAGAAATTACGCGCGACATTCCAAACGTATCTGATAACGCAACAAAACAATTAGATGATCGAGGGATTGTATATATTGGAGCTGAAGTTAGAGATGGAGACATCTTAGTTGGTAAAGTTACGCCTAAGGGTGTTACTGAATTAACTGCTGAAGAACGTTTGTTACATGCAATCTTCGGTGAAAAAGCACGAGAAGTTAGAGATACTTCATTGCGTGTACCACATGGTGCAGGCGGTATCGTGTTAGATGTTAAAGTGTTCAACCGTGAAGACGGTGATGAACTTTCACCAGGTGTGAACCAACTCGTACGTGTGTACATCGTACAAAAACGTAAGATTTCAGTTGGGGATAAAATGTGTGGTCGTCACGGTAACAAAGGGGTTATCTCAAGAATTTTACCTGAAGAAGACATGCCTTATCTACCAGATGGCACGCCAGTCGATGTAATGTTAAACCCGCTCGGTGTACCTTCACGTATGAACATCGGTCAGGTCTTAGAAATGCACTTAGGTATGGCATCGAAAAGCTTAGGTATCCGCATGGCTTCACCAGTATTTGATGGTGCAGATGAAGAAGACGTATGGAACACAATGGAAGAAGCTGGACTCGCACGCGATGGTAAAACAGTACTTTATGATGGACGTACTGGCGAACCATTTGAAAACAGAATCTCTGTTGGTGTGATGTACATGCTGAAACTTGCGCACATGGTAGACGATAAGTTGCATGCGCGTTCTACAGGACCATACTCATTAGTTACACAACAACCACTTGGTGGTAAAGCTCAGTTTGGTGGACAGCGCTTTGGTGAGATGGAGGTATGGGCACTTGAAGCATATGGTGCAGCATATACGTTACAAGAAATTCTAACAGTTAAATCCGACGACACAGTTGGTCGTGTGAAAACATACGAAGCAATTGTGAAGGGTGAAAACATTCCAAAACCAGGCGTACCAGAATCATTCCGCGTATTGATGAAAGAACTTCAAAGTTTAGGTTTAGATGTCAATATCATGGATGAAAATGATCAAGAGATTATACTCCGCGACCCTGAAGATATTGAGCCAAGTGAAGTAGAAGCTTCTACTGATGAAGATGCGCTAAAAAACATTAGTATCACTGAAGAGTCAAATTAATCTCCATCAATACTAGGGAGGAACATGCATTGATAGATGTAAATAGATTTAAATATATGAAAATTGGTCTGGCATCATCTCAGACGATTCGTAACTGGTCTAAAGGTGAAGTAAAGAAACCTGAAACGATTAACTATAGAACGCTTAAGCCAGAAAAAGATGGTCTGTTCTGTGAAAAGATTTTCGGTCCAACAAAGGACTGGGAATGTGCGTGTGGTAAATACAAACGTGTAAAACACCGTAACCAAGTATGTAAGCGTTGTGGTGTGCAGGTTACACGTGCAAAAGTACGTCGTGAGCGCATGGGTCATATTGAACTTGCAGCGCCTGTTTCACACATCTGGTACTTTAAAGGAATCCCGTCTCGCATGGGGCTCCTGCTCGATATGTCACCACGTTCATTAGAAGAGATTATATATTTCGCATCGTATGCAGTGATTAAACCAGGTGCATCTGGACTCGAGACGAAGCAATTATTGACAGAGCGCGAGTATAGAGAGTACAAGAGTAAATTTGGTAATGATTTCGTGGCTAAAATGGGTGCTGAAGCAATTAGAGACTTACTATTCCAAGTCGATTTGGAAGAAGAGTTGAAATTGCTTAGAACAGAACTTGAAACAGCGACAGGACAACGTCTAACACGTGCGATTAAGCGTTTAGAAGTTGTGGAATCATTTAGACATTCCGGCAACGAGCCAACATGGATGGTACTGGATGTCTTACCGATTATTCCGCCTGAAATTCGTCCGATGGTACAGCTTGATGGTGGACGTTTTGCAACGAGTGACTTAAACGATTTGTATCGTCGAGTCATTAACCGTAACAACCGTTTAAAACGCCTGCTTGATCTAGGCGCACCAGGAATTATCGTGCAAAACGAGAAGCGTATGTTACAAGAAGCAGTTGATGCACTGATTGATAACGGTCGTCGCGGTCGTCCAGTGACTGGACCGGGTAACCGTCCATTAAAATCACTTTCACACATGTTAAAAGGTAAACAAGGACGTTTCCGTCAAAACTTACTTGGTAAGCGTGTTGACTATTCAGGACGTTCAGTTATCGTTGTTGGACCAAACTTAAAGATGTATCAGTGTGGTTTACCAAAAGAAATGGCTTTAGAATTATTTAAGCCATTTGTTATGAAAGAACTTGTCGCACGTGAAAGTGCAACTAACATTAAAAATGCCAAAGGTAAAATCGAGCGCATGGAAGATGACGTATGGGATGTTCTAGAAGATGTCATTAAAGAGCACCCGGTGTTATTAAACCGTGCACCAACATTACACAGACTTGGTATTCAAAGTTTCGAAGCTGTATTAGTCGAGGGGCGTGCAATTCGCTTACACCCACTTGTTACGACTGCTTATAACGCAGACTTTGATGGTGACCAGATGGCAGTTCACGTACCATTATCAAAAGAAGCGCAGGCTGAAGCACGCATGTTGATGCTTGCTGCACAAAACATCTTGAACCCGAAAGACGGTAAACCGGTTGTTACACCGTCTCAGGATATGGTACTTGGTAACTATTACCTGACACTCGAGCGTGAGAACGAGCGTAACGAAGGTCATATCTTTAAAGATATGAACGAAGTAGTTATGGCGTATACAAATGGTTATGTTGATTTGCATACACGTATCGGTCTTCACACAAATGGTTTTGAAGCACAAAAAATCACTGAAAACCACAAAGATAAAGTACTTGTGACGACTGTAGGTAAAGTTATCTTTAACGAGATTATGCCTCCGTCATTCCCGTACTTAAACGAACCTTCTCAAGATAATCTTGAAACAGAAACACCGAGTAAATATTTCTATAGTATGGGTGAGGTTGGTGAAAAAGGTTTAGTTGGTATTTTAAATGAGACAGAACCAGTACAACCTTTCAACAAAAAATTCTTAGGGCAAATTATTGCTGAAGTGTTTAATAAGTTCCACATAACTGAAACATCAGTGATGCTGGACTTAATGAAAGATTTAGGATTTAAATACTCTTCTAAAGCGGGTATTACTGTTGGGGTATCTGATATTGTTGTACTCCCAGAAAAACAAGTGATTATTGGCGCAACTGAAGAAAAAGTTGAAAAAGTTCAAAAGCAATACGAACGTGGTTTAATCACTGAAGATGAACGCTATAAGAACGTGATTGACTTATGGACAACTGCAAAAGATGAAATTCAAGGGAAATTAATGAAATCACTAGATCCTGTTAACCCTATATTCATGATGAGTGACTCTGGTGCCCGTGGTAACGCATCAAACTTTACACAGCTTGCAGGTATGCGTGGATTGATGGCGAACCCGGCTGGTCAGATTATTGAGTTGCCGATCAAATCTAGTTTCCGTGAAGGATTAACTGTTCTCGAGTACTTTATCTCGACACACGGTGCACGTAAAGGTCTTGCAGATACAGCACTTAAGACAGCAGACTCAGGTTACCTGACACGTCGTCTTGTAGATGTTGCACAAGATGTTATCGTGCGCGAACAAGATTGTGGCACAGATAAAGGGCTGTATGTGAAGGCACTTACAGAAGGTTCTGAATTAATTGAACCGCTTATCGACCGCTTAGAAGGTCGTTACTCGAAAGAGAAAATCAAACATCCAGAAACTGATATAGTGATTGTGAAAGCAAATGAATTAATTACGCAGGAACAAGCGTTGGAAATTGTTGAGTCTGGTATTGAAGGTGTCGTAATTCGTTCAGCATTTACATGTAATACACGTCATGGTGTATGTGAACGCTGTTATGGTAAAAACCTTGCGACAGGTGAAATGGTTGAAGTTGGAGAAGCAGTCGGTACGATTGCAGCTCAATCAATCGGTGAGCCGGGTACACAGTTAACAATGCGTACATTCCATACAGGTGGGGTTGCAGGTAGTGACATCACTCAAGGTTTACCACGTATCCAAGAGTTGTTTGAAGCGCGAAATCCAAAAGGACAAGCGGTGATTACAGAAATTCGCGGAGAAGTTAAAGAAATCGAACTTGTGAAAGATCGTCAGCAAGAAATTAAAGTTGCAAACGATCAGGAAACACGTGCGTATTTAGCTCCAGCTGCATCACGTCTTCTTGTAGAAGTCGGTCAGGAAGTAGATCCTGGAGACCGTTTAACTGAAGGTTCAATTGAACCAAAGCAATTGCTGGAAGTTGCAGGTCTAGACCGGACGCAAGAATATCTCTTAAAAGAAGTTCAAAAAGTTTATCGTATGCAGGGTGTTGAAATTGACGATAAGCACGTCGAGGTTATGGTGCGTCAGATGTTACGTAAAGTTCGTATCATCGATGCAGGAGACACGACGTTACTACCAGGTGCGCTTGTTGATATTCATGTATTTACTGATTCAAACCGTGATATCTTTAAGAAACGTAAGCGTCCAGCAACTGCGAGCCCGGTACTTCTTGGTATTACGAAAGCGTCACTTGAAACAGAAAGCTTCTTATCAGCTGCGAGTTTCCAAGAGACGACACGTGTACTGACAGATGCTGCTATCAAAGGTAAGCGCGACGAGTTACTAGGTCTAAAAGAGAACGTAATAATCGGTAAACTAATACCAGCAGGAACAGGTATGCCGAAATATAAAAATGTTGAAATCGACATTGATTATATTGAAGATCCTGATGTTGCAGTAACTGAAGAAGTAGAAACTCAATTATTTAATGAAAAATAATTTTTCTTATAAAGTCATGAGTCCACAGGAACCGTTTGGTTCCTGCGGACTTTTTATAAGAAACATTGAGTCTGTAAAATATTACAGTAATTTTTTGAGAAAAAAGACGCAATATTTGTTGACACTGAACGTGTGAGATGCTATTATTATCAAGGTTACTCTATTAAAGGGGAGTTATTTTCCGATAGAGCCTACAATATTAGAGAGAAACTTGTAAGATTTATTCTTACAGATTTTTTATTGCTTAAAAATGAACCACCCGGAAGTGTGGTATTAAGAATTAGGGAGGAGGACAATTATGCCTACTATTAATCAATTAGTAAGAAAACCTCGTGGAACTAAAGATACGAAGTCTAAATCACCTGCTTTAAACAGAGGATTTAACTCTTTGAAAAAACAGGTTACTTATGATAATGCACCTCAAAAACGTGGTGTGTGTACGCGTGTTGGTACGATGACACCAAGAAAGCCGAACTCGGCACTACGTAAATATGCACGTGTTAGACTTTCTAACAACGTAGAAGTGAACGCATACATTCCAGGTATTGGACACAACTTACAAGAACACTCTGTTGTACTTATTCGTGGTGGACGTGCGAAAGACTTAGCTGGGGTACGTTACCACATTGTACGTGGTGCACTTGATACATCAGGTGTTGAAACACGTCGTCAAGGTCGTTCATTATATGGTACGAAGAAACCTAAAAACTAGTTTGATTATTATGAAGAAAAACATCCGAGGAAGGAGGAACTGATATGCCTCGTAAAGGTCCAGTACCAAAAAGAGACGTCTTACCAGATCCGATTCACAACTCTAAGTTAGTGACAAAGTTAATTAACAAAATGATGGTTGATGGTAAGCGCGGTACGTCACAAAAAATTCTATACTCAGCGTTCTCATTAGTTGAAGAGCGTTCAGGTAGAAATGCAATGGAAGTATTCGATGAAGCTATAGATAATATTATGCCAGTACTTGAAGTTAAAGCACGCCGTGTAGGTGGTTCTAACTACCAAGTACCAGTTGAAGTTCGCCCAGAGCGTCGTACAACATTAGGCTTACGTTGGCTTGTAAACTACGCACGTCTGCGTGGGGAAAAGACAATGGTAGAACGCTTAGCAAATGAAATTCTTGATGCTGCAAACAACACAGGTGGTGCTGTTAAAAAGCGTGAAGAAACTCATAAAGTAGCTGAAGCTAACAGAGCGTTTGCACATTATCGCTGGTAATAGCAGTTTATATTTAGCACAAGAATTTAACTTATTTCTTGGAAGGAGAAACAATACCAATGGCAAGAGAATTTTCGTTAGAAAAAACGCGTAATATCGGTATCATGGCACACATCGATGCTGGTAAAACGACGACGACAGAACGTATTCTTTATTACACAGGTCGTATTCACAAACTTGGTGAAACTCACGAAGGTGCATCTCAGATGGACTGGATGGAGCAGGAGCAGGAACGTGGTATTACTATCACATCAGCTGCAACAACAGCACAGTGGTTAGAGCATAGAGTTAACATCATTGATACACCGGGACACGTAGACTTCACAGTTGAGGTTGAGCGTTCATTACGTGTACTTGATGGTGCTGTCACTGTTCTGGATGCACAATCAGGTGTTGAACCTCAAACTGAAACAGTTTGGAGACAGGCAACAACTTATGGTGTTCCACGACTTGTTTTCATCAATAAAATGGATAAGACAGGTGCAGATTTTGAATATTCTCTAGGCACACTTCGTGAGCGATTAATGGCAAATGCACACCCAATCCAATTACCTATCGGTGCTGAAGATAACTTTAACGGCATCATCGATTTAATTGAGATGAAAGCATATAGCTATAGTAATGACTTAGGAACAGATATCGAAGAGATTGAAATTCCTGAAGACTACAGAGCAAAAGCTGAAGAAATGCGCGAAGGACTCATTGAAGGTGTTGCAGATGTTAACGAAGAGTTAATGGATAAATACCTTGGCGGAGAAGAAATTTCAATCGATGAGTTAAAAGCGGCTATCCGTAAAGCAACTGTTGACGTTGAATTTTATCCGGTATTGTGTGGTACTGCATTTAAGAACAAAGGTGTTCAGTTATTATTAAACGCAGTAATTGACTACTTACCATCTCCACTTGATGTTAAACCACTCATTGGACACAAAGCAGATGATCCTGAAGTTGAGATCATTGCAAAAGCTGATGACAGCGAACCATTTGCGGCATTAGCATTTAAAGTAATGACAGATCCATTCGTTGGTAAATTGACTTTCTTCCGTGTGTATTCTGGTACACTTAATTCTGGTTCTTATGTACAAAACACAACTAAAGGTAAACGTGAGCGTGTCGGACGTATCTTACAGATGCACGCAAACAGCCGTGAAGAAATTGCAGCTGTTTTCGCAGGAGATATTGCTGCTGCAGTCGGCCTTAAAGATACAGCTACAGGTGATACGTTAACAGATGAGAAAAACCAGGTAATCTTAGAGTCTATGGACTTCCCAGAGCCGGTTATTCACTTATCAGTTGAACCGAAATCTAAAGGTGACCAAGATAAGATGACAACTGCACTTGTTAAGTTACAAGAAGAAGACCCAACATTTACAGCACACACTGATAAAGAAACAGGACAAGTTATCATCGGTGGTATGGGTGAATTACACCTAGATGTACTTGTTGACCGTATGAAGCGTGAATTTAAAGTTGAATGTAACGTTGGTGCCCCAATGGTATCTTACCGTGAAACATTCAAGGAATCAGCTTCAGTACAAGGTAAATTCTCTCGTCAGTCTGGTGGTAAGGGTCAGTATGGTGATGTTCATATTGAATTTACTCCAAACGAACAAGGTGGCGGTTTCGAATTTGAAAACGCAATTGTCGGTGGGGTTGTACCACGTGAATATATCCCTTCAGTTGAAGCTGGTTTAGTAGATTCATTGGAGCGAGGCGTTCTTGCGGGTTATCCATTGGTAGACATCAAAGCTAGATTATTTGATGGTTCATACCACGATGTTGACTCATCTGAGATGGCATTCAAAATTGCTGCTTCACTTGCATTAAGAGAAGCTGCAAAAGTTTGTCAGCCTGTCATTTTAGAGCCGATGATGAAAGTTGAAATCGTTATGCCTGAAGAATACATGGGAGATATCATGGGGGATGTAACAAGCCGCCGTGGCCGTGTAGAGGGTATGGGCACACGTGGTAACGCACAAATCGTTAATGCATTTGTACCACTTTCTGAAATGTTTGGTTACGCGACTTCATTGCGTTCAAACACACAGGGCCGTGGAACGTATACAATGACGTTTGACCACTATGAAGAAGTACCTAAGTCAATTTCTGAAGAGATTATCAAGAAAAATAAAGGTGAATAATTCTAGTTTTCTTGATTTAACTCAATAAATGTTTTATAAATGATTTATAGTTTCATTTTAGTCAGAACTTAGGTTCTGGCTAACTTATAATAATAAAAACTTAATTTTAAGGGAGAGTATATCAAAATGGCTAAAGAAAAATTTGACCGCTCGAAAACGCATGCGAATATTGGTACAATTGGACACGTTGACCATGGTAAAACTACATTAACAGCTGCTATCGCAACTGTTTTAGCTAAAAAATCCGGTGGTACAGCTCAGTCTTATGACATGATTGACAACGCACCTGAAGAAAAAGAGCGTGGTATTACAATCAACACGTCTCATATCGAGTATGAAACTGATGCACGTCACTATGCGCACGTTGACTGCCCAGGTCACGCTGACTATGTTAAAAACATGATCACTGGTGCTACACAAATGGACGGTGGTATCTTAGTAGTTTCTGCTGCTGACGGTCCAATGCCACAAACACGTGAGCACATCCTTTTATCACGTAACGTTGGTGTTCCAGCATTAGTAGTATTCTTAAACAAAGTTGACATGGTTGACGATGAAGAATTACTTGAATTAGTTGAAATGGAAGTTCGTGAATTATTATCTGAGTATGACTTCCCTGGTGATGACATTCCTGTAATCGCTGGTTCTGCTCTTAAAGCACTTGAGGGTGTTGAAGAGTACGAAGAGAAAATCTTAGAATTAATGGCTGCTGTGGATGAGTACATCCCTACACCTGAGCGTGAGTCTGATAAGCCATTCATGATGCCGATTGAGGACGTATTCTCAATCACTGGTCGTGGTACAGTTGCTACAGGTCGTGTTGAGCGTGGACAAGTATCAGTTGGTGATGAAGTTGAAGTTATCGGTTTAGCTGAGCATTCTTCTAAAACAACTGTTACAGGTGTTGAAATGTTCCGTAAATTATTAGATTATGCTGAAGCTGGTGACAACATTGGTGCTTTATTACGTGGTGTTGCACGTGAAGACATCAACCGTGGTCAAGTATTAGCTAAGCCTGGTACAATCACACCACACACAGACTTCACTGCTGAAGTTTATGTATTATCTAAAGAAGAGGGTGGACGTCATACGCCATTCTTCACAAACTACCGTCCTCAGTTCTACTTCCGTACAACTGACGTAACAGGTATCTGCCACTTACCAGAAGGTACTGAAATGGTTATGCCTGGTGACAACGTAGAATTGAAAATCGAATTAATTTCACCAATCGCTGTTGAAGACGGAACGCGTTTCTCAATCCGTGAAGGTGGACGTACAGTAGGTTCAGGTGTTGTAACTAACATCTCTAAATAATTTATTATTTAAAATCATCCAAGAGTCTTTTGACTTTTGGGTGATTTTTTTGTTTTTAAAGATTAACGTTATAGTTATCGTATTAATTAATAATTGAACGGATGTAAAGTTATTTTTCTTAAATTAACATAAAATTAAAAGTTACTTAATATTTGAATGATAGACTTCCTAGTGGAACATAAATTACTAGGAGGAACTCTCTCGCCCAAAAAAACACAGAAGTTTTCAATTCGTAAATTTAATGTAGGTGTTGGTTCGGTATTAATAGGATCACTTTTAACGTTTTCCGTGAATCAAAATGTATTATCTGACGAAGTTGTTGAAGGAGATATTGAGGTTCAGTCAGAAGAAACAGAAGAAATAACAGAAGAAGATATTGAAGTTCAGTTAGAGGATATACATATAGAATCTGTAAATGAGACACAAGAAGTAATCGATGAAAACAATGAAGACGTACAAGAAGAAATTCATATTGAGTCTAGTCAAGAAGATGATGATATCGTATTAGCTGATGCTGATACTTATGAAGTTCAAACACAACACGTGTATAAAATGTACAAAAGCGCAACGACAGAAGCAGATATTGTAAATGCTGTGACAATCCCTGGTTATGAGGGCGAGTACACAGTTAAAAGTACATCACGTTTACCTGGATCAAATACAAACATTGTTCATGAAGTACAGGCAGTTGCAACTTTTGCTGATGATTCGACACAAGAGATTGTTGTGCCTGTGACTGTATTAAAGATGGGACCGTCACCAGAAACGATTGTCGGAACAATCCCTGAATTAACAGTTGAAGATGAACTTCCAAATCCTGAGGATTACATTACGAATCTTGACGCAATTCGTGGATACTATTCACCTTACGGTATGGAAGTAACTGTTGAATGGGGGCAATCATATCATTCAAAGCAAGACTTAATCGATCAATACTTCGGTGAAGCAACTGGTTCTAATGGAGACCGTATATTAAACCGTATTCTTGTAGATGGCGAGCTTTTGTTTATGAATTACACTACTTTAGTCATTGAAGAAGTTGAAAATCCAGACGCTGAAGTGTACGAAGTTGTAACAGATAGTTTCTGGAAATTCTACGGTACAGCACCAACTGTTGAAGAAGTAATCGATGCAGTTTCAGTTCCAGAATACGAACAAACTCATACAGTTGAACTCGTTGATGAATCTCAACTCCCAAATGCACGTACGACTGGTGACTACGATGTGGATGTTATAATCACATTTGCTGACGGTTCCGAAGTCCAGGAATCTGTAACAATCACAATCAGAGATTTTGGACCATCGGTTCAAAGAAATCACGGATTATCAACTTCGGTATTAACATTAAGTGACGAACTACCTGCAATTGAAACATTTATTGCGAACTTAGATGAATTACAAGCGCACTTTGAAGGAGAAGAAATTACATTCGCCTGGGGTCAAGCATATCATTCTGAAGAAGATGTGATTAATAGATACTTCAGTGAAGCAAAAAGGAACACCTATGTACCATTCAGAGTGTATGTCGATGGTGAAGAACGCGTCTTAACAAACGTGCGCATCAATGTAGAAGAAGTTGAACTACCGGATGCAGAATTATATGAAGTAGAAACAGAGCATGTTTATAAAATGTTCAGAAGTGCAACGACAGAAGACGATATCGTTAATGCTGTGACAGTCTCTGGTTATGAGGGTGACTACACAGTTGAAAGTACTTCACGTTTACCGGGTTCACATACAAATAAGCTCCATGAAGTCGAGGCTCTTGTTACATTTGAAGACGGTTCGACTCAAGAAATCATCGTACCTGTAACAGTACTAAGTATGGGTCCAAGTCCAGAAACAATTGTCGGAACAATTCCAGTGTTAACGGTTGAAGACGAACTTCCAAATCCAGAAGATTATATTACTAATCTTGATGAGATACGTGCGTACTATGCACCTTACGGTATGGAAGTAACGGTTGAATGGGGTCAGGCATATCATTCAAAGCAGGACTTAATCGATAGATACTTCGGTGAAGCAACTGGTTCTAATGGGGATCGTATATTAAACCGTATTCTTGTAGATGGCGAACGCTTGTTTATGAATTACACTACTTTAGTTATTGAAGAAGTAGAACAGCCTGATGCAGAATTATATGAAGTAGAAACAGAGCATGTATATAAGATGTTCAGAAGTGATACGACAGAAGAAGATATCGTTAATGCGGTGACAATCCCTGGTTATGAAGGTAACTACACAGTTGAAAGCACTTCAAGTCTACCTAAGCAACTTATAGACGGAGATTTTGAAGTTCAGACAGTTGTTACTTTTGAAGATGGTTCGACACAAGAGATTGTTGTACCGGTTACTGTCTTAAAGATTGGTCCAAGTGTAGAGTTGGTAGATAACCCTACTGCAAATGTGTTGTCGTATGAAGATGATTTACCAAACCCTGAAGATTATATCGTGAACCTGGATGAAATACGTGCATACTATGATCAATATGATATGGAAGTAACTGCAGTATGGGGTCAGGATTTTCATAGTAAAGAAAATATCATCGATAAATATTTCAGTGAATCTACTAAGTTCACACTTATTCGAATTCTTGTAGACGGGGAACGATTAACTCTGAATACATTCCAGATTGATATAGAATCAGATGAGGAAGATGCAGACGAGTACGATGTAGTAACAAAAGAAATTGTAAAATCGTACGGTGAACCTACGACTTTAGAGGACATTCAGTCAGCAGTAAATGTTAATGAATATACTGAGGAATACACTGTTACAGTTAATTACGAAACGGATTTACCGGACGGCAGCCAAGAAGGAACATTTGAAGTGGCTGTTACTGTAACATTCGCTGACGGTTCACAAGTAAGTACTACTGTGTCTGTCTTTGTAGAACTAGATGAATCTGACGCCGATGCCGACGCCGATGCCGATGCTGATGCGGATGCCGATGCTGATGCCGATGCAGATGCAGATGCTGATGCAGACGCTGACGCAGATGCCGATGCGGATGCAGACGCTGACGCCGATGCGGATTCTGACGCAGATTCTGATGCCGACGCGGATGCTGATGCCGATGCCGACGCGGATGCTGATGCTGATGCCGACGCGGATGCTGATGCTGATTCTGACGCTGATGCAGACGCTGATGCTGATTCCGACGCGGACGCGGATGCTGATGCCGATGCCGACGCGGATGCTGATGCTGATTCTGACGCTGATGCAGACGCTGATGCTGATGCAGACGCTGATGCTGAT
>JBGYPO010000139.1:0-25960 GCA_041838435.1 Aliicoccus sp.
AGGGTGGGGAACACTTTTAGTCCCTAGGTGTTCACCATGAACAATTTTAGGACCGTGGGGAACACTTTTGGCTCCGTAGTGTTCACCAGAAGCAATCTTCGGACCGTGGGGAACACTTTTAGTCCCTGGGTGTTCACCAGAAGCAATCTTCGGACCGTGGGGAACACTTTTGGCCACAGAATGTTCACCAGAAGCAATCTTCGGACCGTGGGGAACACTTTTGGTCACAGAGTGTTCATCAGAAGCAATTTTCGGACCGTGGGGAACACTTTTGACTCCAAAGTTTCTCACACAGCAATTCCTTAACCGCTGTGGAACACTTTCAGTCCTGAGGCCACCATCACACCTGCTTGTTTCAATAAGTTCCCCGGGGGTACTTTGATTAATAAACAAATAATTTCAGTGATGCTTAATTAAAGGAGAGAAAAGAAAATGGAAGATATGTTGATGTATGCACTGAAGCTTACAGCCGGACTCATTGGTGTCCTGCTTGTTCTCAGGTTGATGGGAAAAAGGAATTATCTCAAATCACACCGCTTGATTTTATTTACGCCTTAATACTCGGTGGGATTATCGAAGAGGCATTGTATGATTCGGCCGTCCCTGTGTATGAAATGTTGTTCTCATTATTTTTCTGGGCGTTGCTGATTTTCGTGATTGAAAAAATCACTTTAAAAAGTCGTATATTTAAAAATATCACTCAAGGCGGTCCAGAAATTTTAGTAGAAAACGGGCTGCTGAACATTAAGTCCATGAAACGTAATAATATGGACGTGGACGAAGTCCGGATGTTACTTAGAATGAAGGGTGTGTTTTCTTTAACTGATGTGAAGTACGCGATTCTTGAAGAAAGCGGTCAACTGTCTGTCTTGCAATATGCACGTGAAGAACCGCCAATTCGTGATGAGGTATTAGAGGAATATGAAGAAAACAGAATGACAATTCTATTAGTCGATGCCGGAAAAGTAGAATATAAAAGACTTGAGGAATTAGGTCATGATGAAGATTGGCTTCGAGAAAAAATAAAAAACGACACAGGTGAAGACTTAGAGAATATATATCTAGCTGAATGGGATAAGGTGAACGGCATGTATGTGCAGACAAAAGAAAAATGATTTTTAAAATACTTAAAAAAAGTCCGTATGGAATAGTTTCCATACGGACTGAATTTATTAATCATTCTTTGTCATCATGAAGATTGCACCCTGCAATTCTTCAATAGCCTCTTCATCTTCAGCTGTCAGATCATCTGACTCAACTTCATAACTTTCAACATGACCTTCAACGACAATCTCACCTTCATAATCATTTTGCACAAGTGTCACAATAAATTTTACATCATCACTTTCCACTTCGTAGTTTAGCGTTTTGTCGTCTACTGTATATGTACCTTCAAACGTCACGTCTTCCTGTTCTAATGTCACAGTATCATCTTCAAATACTAATTCACCAAAAGGTTGAAGCTGTCCTGCGTGCTGGATACTCAGGAAATATGTATTTCCTGCATATTGATTGTCACCATTGTCTGATGCACTATCATCTTCTTCTTCGTCCTCTTCAACCGTATCGTCTACTTCTTCTTCAGCAGAGTCTTCCTCTACAGTTTCAACATCATCCGTTTCTTCTGTTTCGTCTATTTCTTCTTCACCGTTACACGCTGCAAGCAGCATTAACGAAGCCATAATTGCATAAGTTTTTTTCAATATATTCACTCCTATTTATTTCTCTAGACAACATAAAATATCGTATCACATTTTAATTCCTACAGTAAATATTATGATAAAATCCCACGTCGCATGTGATATAAAGCGCGACCCATCATCAATACCCCGGCTGCAAGAATGATAGTCGAAGCAATGGCGCCGAGAGGTAACGCGTCAAAGTATCCTAGTAAACCCGCTACAATCAAAACGATTGATGCATTAAATCTCGACTGGTGCCTTAACTCATGACGAACGACCTTCCCATCATGTTTCATACTATCCCAACTCCATTAAATAGGCTTGGACTCTCTTGTGACTTTGACCGAGATCATCACTGGATTTCGCATACTCATTCATCAGCAGGTACAGCTGCCTGAAGTGTTGTCTCAGCGTAATATATTTTTCATCGGAATCGTCTGTCCTACCCCGTGAATCTAATAAACGATATTCGTTTTCCAGCCATCTGAAATGACGATCGAGCGTCTCCTGCGCTAGTTCACCTACGTTATCTCGATTTATCTTATAACTCAGTTCATAAAACTCCGTCACCTTTTCGTAATCTTCAACTAAATACGTAACACCGAGCTGCTTATACAAATCTCCAATGAATATGTGATTCTTACCTAATATCGGTTTCACTTTATCTATCAACTGATAAAGTAACGCGCGCGTCTTCTTATATTCCTGGAACTGATTTAAACAATAGATATAATAATACGCCGCTTTAAATGTATGGTAGCTGTCTTCGCCGTACATCTCCTGCAATTTTTCATAGTTACTCTTGAATATGTCACGCGCCGCTTCTGAACGATACTCTAAAAACATTGATGTAAAGGCAATATTGTTTGTCAGTTGTATTACATCGTGTACATCAGTTTCACTGTTTTGACTGATAGACACCGCAAAATCGATTATTTCCTGAGGTAAGTGAAAGTACTCCGCGTCACCCTTCTGACTTCTTCGCAATCGCTTGGCTATGATTTGTGCAGCCTCAGTAAATACAATTGCGTGTTGTGTATTTATCAACGAATAAAATAACCCAGAATCATTCGCTTCTATTTCTTTTATTTCGTCTAAATACCCAACGATGTTACTCAGCGCTTCAGCGTGCGCCACTGTCAATACAATGTAAGGCGCGAATTTTATCTTAAATAGAGAGTCGCTGAATAACCTAAAGAATATCACACTCAACTGACGTGCTTCTTCGTTATCACTTAAAAATAGTTTGTTCGTGATAAGGCGTTCTGAAACTTCTAAAAACTTAAAGATATCTGCGTCGCTGATGATGTAAATCACTGCAGTCCTCTCGTCCTGCTCCTGCATTGTTTTAATTGTAATAACGCGCTCATTGTATGACGCCCCGAACATCAATCCATTATTTTCCCGGTTTTCGTATAGGTGTCGGAGCAGTGGATGACTGTTTAAACAGTACGTCACAGATGCTTCATATTTACCAATCATTTGATAATATTCAGCAACATTCGCAGACAAGTTCAAGGATGGCTCTTCTATATGTGCAAGAATATCCTCAATTCCCGAATCAAGTCCCACGATATTGTGCTCAATCACCATTTCTATATATTGTGCAAATGCCGCCTGTCCCGCTTCAGAATTCAATAACGCCGCATTGTCCATAACTCCATAGAACATTTGCTGTAGATAAAGTAACGCCTCTCTGTCGCTCACTTCACCTTCTTCCTGCATGTTGCCAATCATCGTACGAAGATTTGTTTCTAACGCTTCAAAACGCTGCCCGCCGTCATATAAATGTTTCGTCAACCGGACCACACGCTGAATTTCTTGATGCTTAAACAGGTAGCCGTGCGCTCTGTTTACTAAAATCTCAAGTATTTTTTCTATGAACGATGTACTGATAATCGGTTTTTTATCGATTTGACCGTTCAATATGATATCGATAAAACCCGCATCCATACGGTACACTGTACTGCCATCTAACGTATATGTCTCTACAAAGTTTAACTTTATAATCTCCTCAAGTTGTTCTTCTATGTCTATAGACCCGCCGAGTTTGGAGAGTATCTCGCTGATTAATACGTCGTTTCTATCTAATGTCCACCATTCTAATGTCACGAGGGTTTTTATCAGTGTCGCACGCGCATCTGATTCAGCAGAATTTTGTCCATTTAAATATTTTAAATACTTTTGGAGCATTAATTGCTCGCGCTTCTCTGAAAATTTTTCAGTATTTAATATCGTGAGAATGGCTTCTTTAGTATCCAGTTGATTATCATTGATTAGCTTTCTCGCCAAATCGAGCAGCAGCGGGCTGCCTTCCGTGTATTCGTATATGGCGTGGTGCACATCCTGATACTCTTCACCCACTAAATGACTGTTTTTCTCCAGATACAACTTCGTTTCTTCCAATGTAAAGCGGCTCAGCGGGTCAAGGCTGAGAAAATTTTGTGCGTCCCATTTGTCTTCATGTGTTAGTGCGAGCGGCTCTCTTCCTGAAATTACCCACAGAGATTTTGGTATTGAGTGCCAGAGCCCATAACCGAACCCGACAGCACTATCATCTTCACCTGACGACAGCCAGTCAAAGTCCCCGCGAAAATCTTCGAAACAGTCAAATATAATAATTATTGGTGCATCCTGTTTCGCAATATTTTGTTTCATATCTTTTATAAACATACGGTGCAGCAAATGCTTCACCTGCTCGTCGGTGATGATGATGTTGTCATTATTTACACTGGAACTCTTAAAACTATTCCCAACCTGATCAATAACCACACTCGTCAGTCCCCATGTAAAATTATCGAGAATGGATTTGATTGCTGACAAACTGAACTTCTTCGCATCATTCGTACCTGATTCATAGGTGTGTAATTCAATCGTCGTCGCGTACTTCTTCTCAATAAAATGAATCACTGCATCAAATTCTTTAAACTTAAAATTATGTAACCGCGTAAGCGAATTGCGCATTTCGATAAGAATATCGATCACTTCATATGAACTTCTAAACTCATTTGAAAAGTTAATGCTGATCACTTTTGACCCACGTGTGTTCATCGCATTATTGTAAATCACTTTCTCACTTAAAAATGACTTCCCGCGTCCGGCTTTACCTGACAACCCGAGCACAAAATAATCATTATCATCCTGAGCTGATGCCAAGGCTTCAATTTTTGAATCCAGCACATCAAAATAAAGTTCACGACCAATGAAGTTCTTCAGCAAATTCTCTGAATTTATCGCCTGTTCTTTTAAGTTTTCAGATTGATTACTTGAATCTAATGCCATTCCATACAACTCTTTCTCTATATATTTGTTGTTATTCTACGTTCGCTGTTAATCTATTTCATTATCTCAAAGTCATAATGTTAAAACAATTCAGCCATCACATTGTGCATAGTGATATCTCACGTATAATAGATAAAAAAGACCAGTGGTGATTTTATGTCTGAGGAAACAATTAAACTAACGCATGTGCCGTTTAATGCGGGTTCACTTGGAGCGCTCAAAAAATTAGATTTTAATGATTATCCAGTCGTGTACATACTTCACAAAAACAATTCTAAACCGACTGCCTACATTGGTGAATCTGTGCAGATTCGTAATCGTCTGGGAAATCATCTCAATGATCCTGAGAAAAATAAAAAGCTCGATGAGGCGATAGTCATTGAACATAACATGTTTAATCGTTCAGCCACTTATAATATTGAGACGAACTTAATTAACTACTTCATTGCAGATCAAAAATATATGTTACTGAATAAAAGCCAAATCACTTCACCCATTTCTCACAATTACTATGAGAAGCATAAATATGATTATGAAATATTCGGTGAGTTATGGCAGAAATTGATGGATGAAAAGATTGTATCTCATTCACTTGAAACGCTGAACAACAAAGATATTTTTAAACTTTCACCATATAAGGAACTCTCCGAATCTCAGCTGTTATTAAAAGAAAAGATTTTAGATTTTTGTCAGACACACTACCACACTGATAAAAAAGCCGTGTTCTTTATAAAAGGTGACGCCGGTACAGGCAAGAGTGTCGTCTTAAGTTCTACATTTAATGCATTGCAAGATTTCAGTATTGATGCACATTCGAAGCTTTACAAATCGAAAAATTATTTACTTGTTAACCATAATGAAATGTTAAAGACATATCAGTCCATTGCCAGTAGCCTGCCCAACCTCAAAAAGTATAATTTTATGAAGCCGACGCCCTTTATCAATAAAGCGCAGTCAGGGAAGCTCGAAGCAGACGTCACTTTCGTAGATGAGGCGCATTTGCTGCTGACACGCCCGGATCCATTTAATAATTACAAAGGGTACAATCAGCTTGACGACATTATTGAGAACAGTAAGGTCACCATTGCTGTTTTCGATGAAAAGCAATTTCTAAAAGCTAAATCCTATTGGTCAGATGCGCTCATGAAAACATCTGCTGAAAACATTTATTTTGAGGAGTTTAGTTTAACCAATCAATTTAGAATACAGGCAGAAGATACAGTCGTAAAATGGATTGATAACTTCGTGAACAAGCAGGTGAATCCACTGCCTCGAGATACCGGTAATTATGAACTCAAAGTATTTGAAAGAGCCGGCGACATGCTCAGTGCGATTGAAGAAAAGAATGAAAAACATCAGCTGTCAAGAGTCGTTGCGACATTCGACTATGAACATAAAAAAGATGGTAAAGATTATTTCGTTGAAGAACCCGGGTTTAAAAGTATATGGAACCGAACGGACTATAAGGAAACCTGGGCAGAACACCCGGACACGATACGTGAAGTGGGTTCAATATATACTATTCAAGGATTTGATTTAAATTATGTGGGTGTCATTCTGGGTCCGTCAGTAACCTATGACGAGAACAGGCAGGAGCTGTTTGTTAAGCCTGAAAAATATAAGGACACTGAAGCATTTCGTGATTCTTCAATTACGCGCGTTGAATACAATATCAATGAAGTTAAAGAAAAAATCATTTTGAATTCAATCAATGTTTTGATGAAGCGCGGTGTAAAAGGACTATATATTTATGCCAGTGATGAAAAACTTAGAAATGCTTTAATGAGAAAAGGATAGGTGTAGAATATGAATGAAAAGATAATCAAAGAAATTCAGAAATTTGTGGCGGACCGCGATTGGGATAAACATCATAACCCGAAAGATCTTGCGCTGTCAGTTACACTGGAAGCATCTGAATTGCTGGAAAATTTTCAGTGGATCAGTGCTGAAAAAGCAGTTGAGAAAAATAAGAAATATATCGAAGAAGAGATTGCAGATGTGATGATTTACTCAATCATGCTTGCTCGGAAACTGGATATTGATGTTGAAGACGCAATCTTGAGCAAGATTAAGAAAAATGCTGAGAAGTATCCTGTCGATGAGAAGCATGAGTTTTAGATGAACTGATTAGATAGACAGCAAATATTCTGAGTTACAAGTCTGAGCCACTTCGCGTGCACCAAGACCCGAAATACTGAGTTGATGCACGCGGCATGAAGTTTCGCGTGCACCAAGACCAAAAAAACTGTGCTGGTGCACGCAGCAAGAGGTTTCGCGTGCACCACGACCGGGAATACTGAGTTGGTGCACACGCTAAGAGGTTTCATGTGCGGCAGAAACAAATATCTCGAGTTGCCGCACACGGTGAGACGTTTTATGTGCGGCAGAAACAAATATCCTGAGTTGCCGCACACGGTGAGACCTTTTATGTGCGGCAGAAACAAATATCCTGAGTTGCCGCACACGGTGAGACGTTGAGGCTGCTGAAAAAGTCATTTTGTGTGCGGCATAACTGAATTTTATGAGTAAAACTCGTGCACACATAGATCCATTTTCTGCTCATCAATATTTAAAATATTTAATTTTAATCTACAGACAAGTCATAAAAATAATCCGTACATTTCTCGGCGAGAAGCCAAGGAAAGCGTACGGATTTCTTTTTATTCATATTAAGAATTTACTGTCCACTAGTCAGTTCTAATGTGTATGGCAAACCCATGAACTGTTCATTGTATTCGGCTAACTCTTCTTCTGTCACATTAGAATCTTCCACAACAAGTTCATAATTATTGACTGTACCTGAAATAACATCAAGTGTTAAGTCATCATAAGTAAGTTCAAGTTTAACCGTCTCGTTATAATAGGTACTCACAACGTTCACATACAGAAACTCTTCTGTGATTTCATAATCACCTTCGAACGCTTCCATAAACTCTCCAATAGTAAGCATTCTGTCTTCCTCAAATTTCATGTTTAAGCCATCGCCATCAATAATTAAGTCATAGTTGTTACCGACCAGTGGCACGTCAGTTGATACTGTCGTTTCTTCTGTCGTTTCTTCAGTCGTTTCTTCAGTCGTTACCTCTTCAGTTATCGTCGTTCCCACATCCGCGTCATTCATAATATTTAAATTAATCAGCAGCAGTTGTAAAAGTAAGATTATAATAATAGGCATGGATTTTCTCCGATTTCATAATTTTTATTCTTCGACTTTAGTTAAAGTGTACGGCGTACCGAGCACCATTTCATTCAGTTCGTCTTGATATTCTTCATGTTCTTCAGGCACGCCTTCTCCGATGAGATTAAATTCTCTTACTTCACCTTCTATGACATCTGCTTCAATATCATCATACGTCAAGATCATTACAACCGATGTATCTTCTTCAGGTCCTGCTAAATTTAAAGTAATGCCGTCTCCGTCCACTTCATACGTTTCTGCTGCCAACTCATCTTCATTTTGAATATTTAATTCCCCGTCACTGCCAAATTCGAGCACACCTGCTTCAGCACCATCAATCTCCAGTTCATATGAATTACCTTCCAACCCGGCTGTGTCTGAGCCACATGCAGCAAGTACGACTGACATTGTTACACCTAACAATAGTAATTTTTTCATAAGCAGCCTCCATCTCGTTTTTTTATCCTTTACCCTATAGGTATAGTTATACAAACAAAATAATAGTTATCCATCTCGAGATGCCATTTTTGAATATCAAAACACCGGGCAATGCGTTTTCGCACCACCCGGTATTTTTAAAATTATTCTTCAATTTTTTCAAGTCTGTCGCGGATGATTGCTTTATAGCGAATGTGCGCATCTTCAAACTGGCTCATCGCAGCTCTTAAGTCCGCTTTCTTCTCTTCGACAGCTGTCTTATCCTGAACAAAATGCTTCATGCTGTATGGATACTCTGTTTTAATTTTTTCAATCTCAAGCTTCACATCTTCAACAAGTTCCTGCAGTCGCTGCTCTTCTCTCACCAGAACTGCCATACCGTCTTCAGCTTTTTCAACAACTTCTATCTCACTTACCATCCTGCTGATAACTTCAAGCCGATTCAGATCTGCCTGTTCGTATGCTGCTCTCGCATTACTGAAAAATGCAAGTTCAGATGCACTGATTTCAAGATTTAAATCTGGATGCAACTTCTCTAAAATCATCTGATAAATTTCATTCATCCGTTGTGCTTTTTCCTCTGAGACAGACGCACGCTCTTGTCGTTCAAGCGCCGCTTCAATAGTGTTCATCTGTGCTTCGAGCTGCTCATCGTACATGTCGAACTCTCGATTTAACTTCTTGTCAATTACCTTCAACTCAATCGCTTTATCATCTTTTATATAGTCTTCAATGATTTCAATTTTCCGCTGTGCACGCAACACAGCAGATTGCAGTTTATAAGCTTCATACTCAAGCTGTCCGACTTCAAGCATATAGGAGGTTTCGATATTTTTACATTCAACCAAAACCAGCGCATCGCGTTCTAATATAAGTCCGGTTAACAAAGCACGTAAATAATCTACTCTTTGTTTTAAATTTTCATATTCAGGAAAAGAATTTACACCACTATTTAAGTTCATGTTTACCTTCACCTCGCAACTGGTATTGACCACTCTAATACTATTATTATATCAAATAAAAAAGCATCGTGATTGTACATCATCACAACGCTCTTAAACTTGTTATATTTACTGCATATCCGTTATTTCTAATGTATACGGTAAACCGGTATACTGTGCATTAAAATCTGCTAAATCTTCTTCTGAAATCTCATCATCTTCAGTAATTAATTCATACGAATTTACTACACCAGAAACAGTAAGCACTTCCAAGTCATCATAAGTAAGCTCAAGCGCAATCGTCTCATCATAAACTATGCTAGTAACATTAACATATAAATACTCATCAGTGACTTCATAAGTTCCAGTGTAATCCTCAGGAAATTCACTCATAGTCAGTGAGCCGTCACTTTCAAATGTCATGTTTAAGCCTTCACCATCAATCACCAAATTATATGAGTTTCCAACCAATGGCATGTCAGTGTCTGTTCCATCATCTGTGCCCTCTTCAGCTGTCTCATCCGTTCCTTCTTCAGTCGTCTCTTCTGTTGTGTCAGTTTCTTCAGTTTCAACCGGACCTTCTTCCACGACTTCAGTTGTTCCGCTCATACCAAATAGCAGTACACCTAACAATAAAAAAACAATGATTTGCATAGTTATCCTCCATTTTTTGTGTAGTCATCTGCAGTTATGCATAGCCTATACCCTAATGTTGTTACTATGTAAACAATTTAATGATTACACATACATCAGGAAGTCTTTTATCCGGCATGGTACAATAAGAAAAATTGTCATTCTTACAGGAGGCCCCATGAAAAAACTACTGAGTTACATGATGCTGATTACTTTGTGTGTGACGTTTGGTAACAGCAAGATTGCTGCACAAGATGACGATGCATATGTTAAGGATGTATTTGCTAAACTCTTACACGCAGAAGATATTCAGTTCTATCTCGTCCGTGCTGATGAGATTTTGGACGGTTACTATCATACGCTCACCCGGACGGATGAATGGATGACTTATCAGGTGATGATCGATGATGTGTTTGTAGTGGAACACGACATACCTTTTACGGATGCACCTCGCGATGCGCAGTTTTTTATCGTCCATCCGGAGCGCTATGGTTACGTTATTATTCATGATGACACAGTTTACGTGAACCATGTGAAAGGTTCTAATATCACATTTGAACAGGCAATTGATACCGGTATAGTCTATGATATGGAAACACTTGATAGGTATTCAGAAAATGATACTTATGATTTTGTTGCCGATAAAATTCATGTGATTTCGAACGCTGGCAATATTAATGATATAGAGATGGATAGCGATACCGTACAGCAGATTGCGACACTAATTTTTGATGAGGATGTTGACGATGAGATTGAGTGGACGGTTGCACCTGTCACAATAAATCCGGAACTGCCGGAATATTCACTCCGCTCACCATATATGATATATGTGATGACTGTAGATAAAACAGACACGTATTTTTCATTGCTGCCAGATGACAGCGTACGGGTCTATAAAGAACTCCCGCTCAATCTGGATGATCCAAAATTCTCGAATGATGCTGAATTTTCATTTGAAGAGACGAAGCGCGTGCTGACTGAATATGATTTATATCAGTTAAACTAAAAATAACCGTACGATTTCTCTTATTGAGAACATCGTACGGTTTTTATTTATTCATCGGCTTTCAAATATTCACTTATGTCTTCACTATATACAATTTCATGTGAGGGCTCATCAATGATGCGTAATATGATTGGAGATACTGTATCATGAAGCTGTGCAATTTTAACAATTTCCACCGTATCTCCGATTGGGATTCCAAATGATGACACACCTTGATTTTGATTATCCCGTGAAACATCAATCTCATTTTCAAGTACTGTAAACGCATTTGGATCCGTTTCCTGGACCAGCTGCACATACCGGGTGTTGATGATGCGCTCTGTATTATACCGCGTTTTCACCGTTGCTTCATATGTCATAATGATGGTGTCATCTTTACGTTCTACATCCTTAATATTGATAAAAACATTGCGCGTTTCAATAAAGTCTTCGGCATCAGAAATCGACACAGTTTCATCCGGAATGTCATTGAAGTTCAGGCTATCCGAAAAATCGATTGTCTCGATTTCCACTCGTTTGTTCGGTGTTATTTTATCTTCATCTGTATAAAAAAGCGTGATCGGCTCATGATAGTCATGAAGCTTCATAACACGGGCTGCATGAATCGTGTCGCTGGTTTCTGTGGAACTGCGGTACTCATTATATTGATCGAGCCGCGGCTTAGGTGATATCTCATAAATCATTGCATTTTGGTTGTCTTGATGGGCGAGTAAATTTGCATATTGCCGCCTATCTGCATCTTCGTTAAATGTTAAATCATAAAATACATGAAGCTCAATGTCCTTATCAATATCGACGATGATATCAAACGCGTGAATTTCGTATTGACCTTCTGATGTATCATACTGAATTGGTGTTCCTAATTCATGCTGATAATACGCGAGTTCATTAAACATCTGATCAAACATAATATCACATTCAGTATAATCATCAGCGATGACTTCTTCATCATCACACGTTTCTACAGCATGCATAAGCGTTGGGGCAGCCATAGCAAAAATAATAGACACAAACAGAGCTTTTATTTTCATGACACTTACCTCCTGATGAATTCTCATTAAATTACACATAGTTTAGCACATGAACTGCAAATTTATGTACAGATAAAAAAACAGGACGAGCTTGGCTGCCCGTCCTATTTAATGTTGTCGTATTAAATATTTTCCGTGAAATCAGGATCTGTGCAAATTAAGAACACTGTCCCCTTGTCCATTTCGCCTTCATAACTTTTCGCTTCATCCTCATCAAAGCCAACCTCTTTAAGTTGTGCACGAATCTCATCGCCTGGCTTATCGAAGTTTCCATTTACCTGAATGATGCTCGCAGACTCATTCTCGATAATGCGCTCTGTACGATCCACATCATGAGAAATAACGAAAATCTTGCCTTCATCAGTGCCATTCTCTTTCATCTTCTTGATGTCATCCTGGAGTTGTTCATCATCCTTATAACCTTTAATCCATGGTTTTTGCATCGATATTCCCTCCAAAAATTGAATTTCATCTGCTTAGATTGTATTCCCGATTGCATTTGATTTGAAACTTTTTAGAAAAATTTATGCAAGGTACGATTTTTACATAACTGTAGCCAATTTATATCAGATTTATATTTTTCTGTTGAGGAAACCGACAATTATGACATTTCTGTCTGCAGTTATAGCAAAACTGTGATGTGCGATTTTTTTATCATTATGGTATGAATAAATTATGACAAGAAAACAATCATTTCAACACATGCAACTCATCGTTCTAAGCTACCGCGCAGATTTACTTGATGCCGATAAAGAAGCACTCGCCCGTTTAGATAATGGTTATAAAGGTGAAGTATTATTCGATGAGATAGTGTCAGAATTTCCAGACATCATCCACATCAAAGATGTCTTATTTGCTTATGATAACAACAGTCGTGAAATTCAAATCGATAATATAATTATCGCGCACGACGTATGTTACATATTTGAAGTTAAAAATTTCTCATTTAATTTGAGGATAGATGAAAAGGGGAATTTCTTTTATGAAAACGGCAATGAATGCAGCATGTTGAATACCCAGACAGAAAGACAAAAGGAAAGTGTAAGACAGCTGATGAATGATGCCGGCTATCCAATGGTCATCAAACATTATTTGGTTTTTATTAATCCAAATCAGATGATTTATGGGCTGGACAACAAACATCCTATTATTGTGCGCAATACATTGACACGGTTTCTCGATAATCACATGAAACCCAACCGAAGAAATTATGAGTTTCTGGAAATTGCGATTGACGAAAGACGCCTTCCGCACTCGAAGCATGATCAATATTATGAGATAAATTTAGATTATCTGAAGAAAGGTGTATTTTGTCCGAGATGTAAGCAGAGGCTCAAAAAAATATCACGCTACAAATATCACTGCGAGATGTGTTCAGGGTATATTGGTACTGCAGATGCGATAAAACTCTTGATTAGAGACATAAGGTGTTTAAATCCTGGGTTCAAACTCGATTCTATATTTTTGAGCCGCTTGAGTGACGGTGAAATCTCAAGCTCAGCAATTAGGAGACACAGATTAAATCAAAATGTACGATTTTAAAGCGATGCGTGTGCGGCAACTCAAGTTTTCACAGTCTGCCGCACACGTAAACAAATGCTTATTTAAAACCTACCGCTGATTCACCCGCACCTTGTCTCCGACTTCCCACTTGCCGAACTGTTCAAACAGCTTGATCTCACCATGTGCGGTCTCGATGTTCAATTCGTATTGATTACCTTGAAAATAAACGGATTCCACAACACCCGCAATACCAACAGAATCAATCTTCAACTCGTCCGGTCGCACGGGTATAAATCCGTGCTGCTTAAATGATTCAGTCACGTTCGGCTTCCTCCACATCACATCTTCAACATAAAACGCATCATCATCCCAGCGTCCTGGAATCAAGTTATGTTTACCCACGAACTTCGCGACAAACGGGTTCACTGGAAAATTATAAATCTCTTCAGGTGTACCTACCTGTTCAATCTCACCTTTGTTCATCACGACAATTTTATCAGCCAGACTGAGCGCTTCAGATTGATCATGTGTCACATACAAAAACGAGGAATCCACATTCTGTGAAATCTTCTTAATCTCGTTGCGGATCTCTTGCTTCAAATGTGCGTCCAAACTCGATAATGGCTCATCCATCAGCATCAATCCGGGTTGTGCGGCAATCGCACGTGCCAGTGCCACACGCTGTTTTTGTCCGCCTGATAACTCATGCGGATAGCGGTGTTTAAACTCGCTCAGCCCGACCATTTCTAGCACTTCTTTAACTCGTTCTTCTTTACGCGACTTTATCGAGTCGGGTATATACCGATGATGATTCAACGGAAACAACAACTGCTTTCTGACATCATAGTGCGGCCACAGCGCAAAGTTTTGAAATACCATTGATAAGTTACGCTTATTCGGCGGTACGATTCTTTTGCTCGATGCCACCTCGCGCCCGTTCATCTCTACCGTACCATCACTCGGCGGGATAAAACCCGCGACTATTTTCAGTAACGTCGTCTTCCCACAGCCGGAAGGTCCAATTAAGACGACAAATTCTCCACGCTCTATTTCTAAAGAAATATTATGGAGCACTCGAGTGTCACCAAATGATTTATTGATGTTTTTTATAATTGTTTTCATCTGTGTTCATTCTCCTTCCGATAAACGACGTGAGTGCATAATAGATAATACCACCGATGAACAGTAACGCGATGATAATCACACTGAACGCACTCGAATAGACTTTATAACCCGCCTGCTCAAAGCTGAATACGACAACACCAATTGTTTCGTTGCCGCTCGACCACAGCAATGCACTGAGCGTCAGCTCCGTCAGTGCTGTAAAGACGACAAGTAATATGCCGCCGATCATCCCCGGTGTCAGTAAAGGTGCAAGTATTTTACGCCAACGGCTCCACGCACCTGCGCCTGACGATATCGCCGCCTGCTCTAAACTTAAATCAATCTGGTTAAATGAAGACACTGCGGCACGTACCTGCAGTATTGTAAAGCGCGCTACATACGCGATTAATAATATTAAAAATGTACCATAAATACCAGGCTGCCATCCCGGGATAGGCTGGATCCAAAAAATAATCATGCTGAGCGCAAGCACTGTGCCCGGTAATGAATAAGGTATTGCGATAAATATTTCACTCAAACGTTGAAACCATTTATTTTGTCTGACAATTGCATAGCCCAGCCCGAGACTAATGACGAGCCCAATCAATGCTGCCAAAATCGCCAACAGAAAACTGTTTTGAATCGCTGATGCCGTACTATTATAATCAAACAGCACATATTCATAGTTTTTAAATGTTAAATTTTCTAACGTCAACTTCGCACCATAAAACGGTGACAATGACGTGCGCACGAGCGCAAACAGCGGCACGATTGATGTAATAATTAAAAATCCATACACCAGCACTTCGACCCATACACGTCCGCGACCGAGCAGCACACGCGGCTCATGTGTTAAGACAAGCTCATCATTCGAGCGGAATCTGCGCAGCATCAACCATTGGAAAAGTAAAATCACACCCGTAATCAAGATCAGCACAAACGATAAAATACTCCCGCGCGCAAATGAGTCGCTCCCATATGACACAACCTCTTGATATATGGCAGTGCTCAGCACCGTCACCCCACCAGGGATACCTAAAAATGCCGGCACGCCGAAATTTTCAATATTTGATAAAATAGCGACCATCATCCCACCGATAATGCCGGTCATACCAAGTGGCAGTGTGACGCTGGACAGGACTTTCCATCTGCTTCCTCCACTCGTTGCCACCGCTTCTTCAAGCGATAAGGGGATGCGCCTTAACACATTCACACTCAGTAAATATACGAGTGTGTAATGAGAAATACCCAACACGAAAATAATCCCGCCGAGTGAATTTAAATCTACATCTATAAACGGCACCATGCGCGAAAATTCTACCCATGACAACGATACGATATATGACGGGATAATCAGCGGCATGATGATTAATAATTGCAGTACCTTTTTACCGCGGACATCGGTATATGCAACGAGCCACGCAAAAAAGACCCCGAGTACTGTGTTTATCAGCGTGGCAAATAACGCAATCCACAGCGTATTCGTAATCGCACGCTGGATGCGTGGTTCATTTAAAATCTCAAGATATGCAGTTGTAAAACCGTCGTCGGTAAAGAAGCCGAACGTTAACATTTTAAAGAAAGGATATACAAAAAATAAAAAGACGAGTACTAATATGAGCATCCAGATTGAAAAAGAGCGTATAGAGATACGCTCTTTTCGTGGTTTTCCCTGTAACTTATTCACCGAAGATATCTTGGAACGTCCTTACATCTTCTTCGCGGCCTTCAACTAATTCCTCAAGATCCGCTTCCAGTACGTCGATTTCATCAATTGTAAGTAATCCTTCTGGTGCTTCGACACCCTCTTTAATCGGTGTATATCCTAATGATTGTGCAAGTTCCTGACCTTCTACTGATAACACAAAGTCAATAAATGCTTGAGACGCTTCTTCGTTATCTGTCGCAGCCATTATGCCGATTGGCTCAGTAATAACCGGCACCCCTTCTTCTGGGTACACAAGTTCAACCGGTGCGCCTTCAGCTTTAGCGTTCGCTACGATGAAGTCGACAACCATCGCATAGTCTTTCTGACCAGCGACAACTTCTTGTAATGCACCACCGTTACCTTGAACGATAGTTGTGTCATTTGCTTGTAAGTCTTCATAAAATTCCCAACCGAAATCGTTACGTGTGAACACACCGGCATTGTAAGCCGCTGCACCAGAGTACGCCGGGCTCGGCATAATCACACTGCCTGCAGCCTCATCACTTACTAACACTTCCCATGACGTTGGCGCTTCGTCTACGTTATCCGTGTTATATGCAACGATTGTTGCCATAACTTTTGTGCCGTAGTATAAGTAATCATCTCCGATGAATTCCTCCGGAATGCCTTCAAGTTCAGTTGATTCATACGATAAAAGTAAATCGTCTGCCGCTAAACTTTCAAACGTCACAGCATCTGCAACTAATAATACATCTGCTTGAATTGCACCCGCTTGTTGTTCTGCATTAATCTTACCAATGACTTCTTCAGTACCTGAACGGAAGATATTTACAGTCACATCCGGATAAACTTCGTTAAATGCTTCAACAAGTGCTGATGCGTCTGCATCAGGTTGTGATGTATAGAATTCAATTGTGCCTTCCAGCGTTTCTTCTGCAGAAACAGCATTATCATCTGATACTGCTGATGAAGCTAAAAACGTCAGTGCCGCACCTGCAACAACTGTGCCAAACAATTTGTATAATTTCATGAATAAAGCGCCTCCTAAATGTCTATGTGTTCATTATAATCTATCAATGTTATAAATCTGTAAATTAATTGTAAAATATTCCTTACTAATTATATTCTACAAACAAATACTTGCTTAGTGAAATACTAAGCTGTAGTTCCTGATTTTTCGTCATGTTGAATGTCGTCATCAAACCGATTTGTGTATCGATATCTTTAATAATAATAACATCACCAATGTCACATTGCTGATTTTTAAAAAACGACAGTAGTTTTTCTTCATCGACAATGCGCGAGATTTTAACTGTGCTGCCAACAGGTACTTCATCGAGTGCAATAAGCTCTGCTTCCTGACGATCCATCTCATCAAATCTTATCGCACCACCGTGTGGACAAAAGCGTGGTGAGTCAAGATACGCCTCTAGTTTCTCTGCAACTTTGTCTCCTGTCACATGTTCAAGTAACTCCGCTTCTTTATGTACTTCATCAATCGGAAAACCGAGTTTCTCAACTAAGAATACTTCCCACAGCCTGTGTTTGCGAATGATATGCTTTGCATATTTTGTACCTGAGTCTGTTAAGATTGCACCTTTATATTTCGTATACTCTACCCAGCCTGCACTGACTAAACTGTGCATCATCTCTGTTACAGTCGGTGGCGCGATATCGAGGCGCTCCGCGACAGCCTTATTACCGACGGTGCGTGACTTACCTCCAAGTTCAAACATCACTTTAATATAATCCTCTTTTATTGCACTCATATTAAATATCCCCCTGAACTGATAATCCATATTGTGCGTGTTGACGACTGATATGCGCCTGTCCTTTATCGGTAACATAGTACTCATCATTTGAGTCCTCTATATAACCAGCATCTAATAGATACTGTAACGTCGAATCGATTGTTTTCTCTTTGTGATTGAAATACGCATAAATATCACGTCGACGCTTCGTATCTTCGTCGATAAACATCAACATCATCAGCTGTAATAACCTCAAACGCGATTGTTTTATCTGGACACGTCGCCTCAAATAGCCATTATTATTCAATAAAAAGACAATTGTAAACGTAACAAACGCGACTGTCGCAGTTGTCCCGGATATCGTTAAGTCCATATAGTACCCGATAAAAAATCCGACGACACTGTTGAACACTGCAATTAACAGCGTCAGTCCAATGACATGAGACAAGCGATTTGCGAGTAAATACGCACTCGCTGCCGGTGCGACAAAGAAGCTGATGACTAAAATAGCGCCGACAGCGTCAAATGCAGTAACAGCTGTCACAGAAACGAGCACCATCAATGCGTAATAGAGCAGCGTCGTATATATACCCACTGTCATGCTGAACGTTTCATCAAACGTCGTCATTTTCAGCGGCCTGTAAAACAGAACTATAAAGAGCAAATTAACTATAGTGAGTATCCCGAGCTGCACAATCGCAACGGGTAAATCCAAACCAAAGAATGTCATGCGGTTAAATGGCGCGAACAACACCTCTCCGACCAGCACGATATCAATATCGAGATGAATATGATCTAAATAGCGTGAGATTAATACAATCGCTAAGGCAAATAGCGCTGAGAATACGAGCCCAATCGCCGCGTCGCCTTTTATCAGTTTAATTTTTTGTAACCACTGAATGAGCACGACTGTTAAGACGCCGACGAGCGAGGCGCCGAGTATAAGGAGTGGTGAGCGCGTGTCTTCAGTTAGGAAGAATGCGAGTACGATACCTAATATGATTGTGTGACTGAGTGCATCTGTCGTCATGACTTCTTTTTTTAGCAGTAAGAAGACGCCGAGTGTGCCGGTTGCAAGTGCCGCAAGTATAAGTACAAACAATACTTCTATCATGCCGTCTGCCCCCTTTTCGTCGCGCGTGTTTTCATAAATCCATTTGGACCGAATGCAATTGAAATTATGACGATTACAGTGAGACATAAAATAATCGTTGGTCCAGTGGCGAATCCGGCGTAGGTGGTACTAATATAAGTCCCGGCAAAAGCACTGACTGCACCCGACACACCTGCGATAAGACACACGTATAGAAAGCGCTTTGACCACATCAACCCGATAATTCCAGGTGCAATTAATAGGTTCACAATTAAAATAACACCGACCGCTTTTAAACCAGCAGCAATAAGTCCGATGGTCATGACGAGCACAAGCGCGTTCATCGCCCGCGGCTTATTCCCGATCATTTGGCTGTATACCGGGTCAAAAATATAAATCTTAATACGCTGATAAAATACGGCAAACAAAATTAAGCTGACGATAGCGACAGCTAAAATAATGTATACATCGGCACGCAGCATGTAGGCCGCCTGCCCAAAAATATAATCATCAATACCACCAGTGTGCCCGAAGCTTGGGTTACCCTGCACATAACTTTTTAATGCCATACCAAAACCAAAAAATGAAGATAAGACAATGGCCAAACTTGCATCAAGTGATATTTTTGAATACTGATGAATCACTTGAATCGTAAAAAATGCGATGGTTCCGAAAATCACAGCACCTATCATAAGCGCATAAGCATCCATCATGCCAACTATCATAAATGCCAAGACTACGCCTGGAAACTGGGCATGCCCTATCGCATCGCCAATTAAACTCTGCTGCTTTAAAACACTGATTGTGCCGATAATACCACTCGCAAACGCAAGCACCATCGTACCGACAGCAACAACTTGAAACGAATAGCTACTGAGCGTGTCTATCATAACGCCACGCCACTCTCTCGGTATGCTTTAGCAATATTCTCATCTGTCCAAATCTCTTCTATCGGCCCGTGCGCAACAATCTGTTTGTTCAGTATGATTGCATGGTCAAAATATTCTTTTACTGTTGTGAGGTTGTGATGCACGATGACAAAGGTTTTACCTTCTGTTTGCAACTGCCTTATCGTGTCCATAATTAATATTTCTGTTGCAATATCAATCCCCTGCAGCGGCTCATCCATGATGTAAATCTCAGCATCCTGTGCGATAGCACGCGATAAAAATACGCGCTGACGCTGACCACCGGACAGCTCGCTAATTTGACGCGTTTTATAGTCTAACATCCCCATCGTATCCAGGGCCCTGTGGGCCACGTCGAAATCCGTTTTGTTATAGCGTTTAATAAATCCTTTGTGAACATATCTGCCCATCAACACCACATCCAGAACGGTTGTTGGAAAGTCCCAATCCACGTCACTCTTTTGTGGTACGTATGCCACTTTACGGTATACTGATCTATTTTGATGCCCGTCGATCTTTATCTCCCCGGCGAGTGGCTTAAGCAGCCCCATAATACTTTTAATTAGTGTCGATTTACCGGCACCATTTGGCCCGACGATTGCTGTAATGCTGTTTTTATTTATATGTGTGGAGACGTTCCAGATAACGGGTTGCTGGTTATATGAAACGGTTAATCCTTCGACTTCAATTAATTTCTGTGTCAATTGCTATCACTTCTTTCTGCTAAATGTTCAACAATGATGTCTATGTTGCGCTTATACATATCTATATAGTTATCGCCCTGCGCACCGATTGGTGCGAGCGAGTCCGATAGCAATGAATATTCTTCGCCACTGACAACTTCTACAGCATGACCTTCGCTCTCGACAATCTCCTGCAGGCGCTCCATACGGTTTGGATTTGTTGTCGTTTCAACAAAAATTGCCGGGATCTCGTTATCTATAATCAGTTGTGCAATGTCTGTAATTTCCCGGTTGGAGACTTCAGATTCTGTAGAAAAACCCTGCGGCGCATAGACTGCTATATCATAATCTCGTCCCATGTAGCCAAAGGCATCATGCGGTGTTATTAAAATACGTCTTTCCTTTGGAATGCGTTCAAGCTCTGTTTGAATATATTCATCGAGTTCATCCAGCTTGTCTAAGTAACGGTCTAAATTTTCTGCGTATTGCGCGTGCCCATCTGGATTATATTCTGATAAAATTTCTTCTAAGTTTTTCATCGCTTCTTTATATAGGTCAATGCTGAACCAAAAGTGAGGGTCAATGACAATATTGCCCTCGTCTTCCATTTCTTCTAAATCACCCGAGGCAAGATCATCTGCCACCGGAATTGCATGCTCAAGCAGTGCCATCATGCGACCTTCAAAATCGAGACCCTGGTACAAGACGATTCCTGCTTCAGTCAACACTCTTAAATCGCTCGCGGTTGGTGAATATACGTGCGGATCTTCCCCTGCTGGAATAACAAGTTCGACATCAAAATAATCCACATCTTCTTCCAGCACCTGAACCATGTCGTAGAGGAACGTTGTTGTAACAGCAAGATTAAAATCTTCGTTATCTCCTGTGGTTTTCCCACTTAGGATCTGAGCGGCAATAATCCCAATCAATATGACCAGAGATAATGTAATTAATATTAGGCGTTTCATATATTACCCCTTCATAAATCGTGATTAGAATTCTTTAGTATTTATGATTGTTAGGATACCCTAATATCTTTCGTTTGGCAACCGAAACCTAAAAATAGCCAAAAAAATACCAGGACAATTGTCCTAGTGGATTTTTACTTTTATACGCGCATCGAGTATTTCTACTTTGTTTAATTTCATGACATCTATTCGGTACACACATTCATTTGTTATGTCGAATAATGATAAATAACGTTTATGTCCTGCACCTGTATCAATGCATATCGCATGATCTTCAATATGTATGTGCCCACGCTTTGCACCGAGTCTAAATGTCGGTATGTGACCATGAATTGTAATCATATCTTCAAACTTTGCTTGAGGAAACCAGGTCTTGTGATAGCCTGTCATGTCGTCTATCGATTGATCATCAAGTGCGACACCCTGACGAAAACCTGCATGTGAAAATATGTATTGATCGTGCTTGTAGTACACTGGTAATTTTTTAAACATTTTAAACCAATCACTATACTGCTTAGGTTTCGTGCGTATTACGCGAAGTTCATTGTTCCCAAGCAGCGCAATTGCACCTTTTTCCCGAAGTTTTTTTAAGCGTTTGAGCGTTTTATCAGATGCGGGTCCTTTATTGATATAATCCCCAAGTAAAACGAGTGTGTCTTCTTTTGAATTATATTTGGCCGCTTTAAGCAATAATCCGAGCGCATCGCTAAAACCGTGAATGTCTGAAATCGTTAAAAGTCTGCCCATAATATGTACCTTTCTGTTACGCAGGATTGAATACAGGTATTTTAACACAGAAAAAACTGGAAGCCTATACTTCCAGTTTATCTCAAGAATTATATGTAATTCTGAATATCATATTTTAATTTTTCTTATCTAGTATTGTTAATTCCCAGTTATCCGCCATTCTAAACATTAAATATAGAATACTTGTTTTGTCTGTCGTTATTTAACATAATGAATGTAAAGTTAAAGAGGAGATGATTGCATGAGAAAAGACACATTACTCCATCAGTGGAAGACAGCGCGTAGCATGGTGTTACACTTATTTGAGAATACGGACGAGCATTTGATGCACACAATCCCGGATGGTTTCCCAAATAGCTTGCATTGGCAATTGGGTCATGTTGCAACAATGGGCGAGATGCTGAGTGTTACTGTGTTTAAGCATGAAGACGAGGTGCTTCAACGTTTTAATAAGTATTTCGGCTACGGTACATCACCCGATAATTTTGACGATGACACACCGACTATGGAAGATATTAAACAGCTGCTCGGGACTCAGTTGGGGTTCTTCGAAGACGATCTGACAGAAGAACAACTGAACATGACAATGGATGATAATCAGTTTGGCGCTAAAGACAATGGAGAATTCCTCGGATTTTTTATAGTTCATGAAGCAGTTCATGTTGGTAAAATGGAAGACATGATTCGGGCATTAAAGCAAAAGGCATAATAATAAATAAGACAGGGTGCACAATTGCACCCTGTTTTCATTTCACTTTGATATACATTTGTTGATTCGATGAGTTTTTCTTCGTCGCATTGACAGAGCTTTTTTCCATAGTAAGTTCCAAAAACATTCTGCCAAGTGCTGCACGCTGCTCTACTGTCAGACGGTTCCACTTATAACCTTTAAATAAATCTTTTAAAATAAATGCTTCATTCAGATTCAGTTTTTTTGTTTCTTTCCAGGCTTTTTTGAGCAGCGTTTTATCCTTCTTACTCATATCGCTCACTCCCTCTTCAGTTAGGTAATAATACCACTTCAAAGAAATTTTCAAACATTACTTAATTTTACTTGCGCTATAAATCTAGACGTGTTAAATTATAAAACGTAATGATTACGATTAAGGATGTGGCAGATTGAAAAAATTAATTATAGCATCACTCGGTTTTATCTTCTTTGGAAATACTGTTCACGCTGAAGAGCCACTTGAAATATATACAACCGTTTACCCGCTTGAGTTCATCGTTGAGAGCATCGGGCAAGACACAGTAAGTGTCAAAAGTATTATCCCAGCAGGCGCTGACGCCCACTCATATGAGCCGACGATGCAGGACATGACGACATATGCGAATGCCGATGCTTTTATTTATGTTGGCGGCAACATGGAAACATTTTCAGATTCTATTTCGAATGCATTATCGAATCAGCCTGTTGAATTGATACATTTATATACGCATGAGGATTTATTTACACCAGAGCATGATGCGCATGAGCATGACCATGACCACGGGTCGGACGAAGATCATGACCACGACCACGGTGACCTCGACCCACACATTTGGATTAGTCCAACGAAGATGATTGATGTTGCCGAAATTATTGTGGAGGAATTAATTCTCCTTAATCCAAGTGGTGAGGAATTTTATCTGGAAAACTATGAAGTGTTAGTGGAAGATTTAGAAGCACTCGACCAAGCGTTTCATGAAACTCTAGAGGATAAAGAGAACGGCCACATCATTGTGCCGCATGCAGCCTACGGCTATTGGAGTGCGTATGGAATTACTCAGATCCCATTGAGTGGGTATTCGATGAGTGACGAGCCATCCCAGCGCCAGTTACAGGAAATCGTGCTGACTGCGAATGAACACAATATTGATTTTGTGTTATTCGAACAGAATGTCGAGAGCAGAATTCCAGATGTGATTAAAAATGAAATTGGTGCAGAGACCCGCACAATTCATAACTTAGAAGTTCGCCTGCAGGAAGAAGTTGATAACGAGGATGATTACCTTGATATCATGTATCGGAATTTAAAAGTGCTGGATGAAGTGACCAATTAGGATGTAGTTTAGTGGCCCACGATTATGAGAATCGTGGGTATTTTTATTGTTTAAAAAATAATTTGGATTTTTGCAGATTTTACATAATCGGTATGTTTATGTGACAATTTTATACATTTCAGGGTGGTTTTTTATCAGTTTTACTATTTCTACTTGCAATATTTTCAGGCTGCAAAAAATGGCTTTTAAAATTTATGGTATAAATTAAATATGACGAGAAATAAAACCTATACACACCTACAGTTAAAGACCCTCTCGCAACGGACGCAGCTTGATGATACTAAGAAAATGGAGTTGGAACGGTTAGATAATGGTTTTCACGGAGAGACTAGTTTTGATGATTTGATTGAGTCATATGTTCAGGCACATGATTTAATTCATATCAAAGACCTCTTATTCGAATATGACGAAGGGAAAAAAGAACTACAAATTGACAACATAGTAGTCGCTGGTGACGCTTGTTATATTTTCGAAGTAAAGAAATATCAGTTCAATCTCGTAATTGATGATCGTGGATTTTTTTACTATGAGAATGGTAAGGAGTTTTCGATGTTAAACACACAGGTTGAAAAGCAAAAAGGTGAAGTCCGACAACTTTTGGCTGACATCGGTTATCCGATGCCGATTCATCACTTTATCGTGTTCATGAATCCAGACCGTACGGTGTTCGGATTACAACGCAAACATAACGTGCTGACCCGGGCAATCTTGAAGGATTTTTTTGAGCAGAAAATGCGCCCAAATCGGAAGGATTATTCATTTTTTGTTAGCGCTATAAATGAAAGGAGACTTAAAATCTCCAAGCACGCCACATTTTTTAAAATTGATCTGGATTTGTTGAAGAAAGGCGTCTATTGTACAGCATGTGATAATCGGATGCGGAGAACTTCTAATTATTTTTATACGTGTTATGGATGTAACTTGAGGATACGTACTCTCGATGCTGTGAAATTGCTGATTCGAGATTTGAGGTTGTTGAATCCAGAGCATAAAATCGACTCAGGGATTATTAGTCGCTTAAGTGGCGGCGAGATATCTAGTTCAGTGATAAGAAAATACAGAATGAAGGGATTAATCAAGTTCTGAACCATCTGATTCTCCACCGCGTTCCACACAAACTATTTTTTACCCATGGGGAACGCCGGGCTCTCCACCGCGTTCCACACAAACTATTTTTTACCCATGGGGAACGCCGAGCTCACCACCGCGTTCCACACAAACTATTTTTTTCCCCTGGGGAACGCCGAGCGCTCCACCGCGTTCCACACAAACTATTTTTTACCCATGGGGAACGCCGAGC
>JBGYPO010000140.1:0-20723 GCA_041838435.1 Aliicoccus sp.
ACAGGAAACACTTGATACGATTGATGAATATCTGCTTGCAATTAAAGGACCATTAACAACACCAATCGGCGGTGGAATTCGTTCGTTAAACGTCGCACTGCGTCAGGAATTGGATCTGTATACATGCCTGCGTCCGGTAAGATATTTCAATGGTGTGCCATCACCGGTAAAGCGTCCTGAAGATACGGACATGGTGATTTTCCGCGAGAACACAGAAGATATCTATGCTGGCATTGAGTTTAAAGAAGGTTCTGATGAAGTTAAAAAAGTAGTTGATTTCCTGACGAATGAAATGGGTCAGAAAAACATCCGTTTCCCTGAAACATCAGGTATTGGTATTAAGCCAGTATCTAAAGAAGGTACAGAGCGCTTAGTGCGTGCTGCAATTCAGTATGCAATCGACAACAACAGAACATCTGTAACACTTGTGCATAAAGGTAATATCATGAAGTTTACTGAAGGTGCATTTAAAGCCTGGGGTTACGATCTTGCAGAAAAAGAATTTGGAGACAAGGTATTTACTTGGAATGAATATGACAAGATAGCAGAATCTGACGGACGCGGGTCTGCTGATAAAGCACAAGCGGATGCTGAAGCGGCTGGTAAGATCATTATTAAAGATTCAATTGCTGATATTTTCTTACAACAAATTTTAACACGCCCGAAAGACTTCGGTGTTGTTGCAACGATGAACTTAAACGGTGACTACGTGTCAGATGCATTAGCTGCGCAAGTTGGTGGTATCGGGATTGCACCTGGTGCGAACATCAACTATGATACAGGTCATGCAATCTTTGAAGCAACACACGGAACAGCACCTAAATATGCTGGTTTAGACAAAGTTAACCCATCATCAGTTATTTTAAGCGGTGTGTTAATGCTTGAACATATGGGCTGGCAGGAAGCTGCTGACCTAATCACACAAGCGGTAGAGAAGACAATCGCTTCTAAAGTTGTCACGTACGACTTTGCACGTCTAATGGATGGCGCAACAGAAGTGAAATGTTCTGAGTTCGGAGAAGCACTCGTTAAAAATATGTAATTCATATTTTAAAACAGCTGTCTAGCTAGTACAGAATCTTTATATAAATCATTAAATAAGATATATAAATCCGTATGTTTGACTCCTAGGGGAATAGCATCTGCTCAAGACTACAGGCTTGAGCGATGCCCCAGGAAAGCAAACATACGGATTATTTTTTATATGTAGTACTTTTTAAAGTCTTTTTATGAGTAGCACTCTTATCATTTAAAGAAAGTACGATTAGATGTATAATTTAAGTAAGTAAATTTAAACAAAGTAGGTATAGTGATGAAGAAACTTATTTTGATTGATGGAAATAGTATTGCGTTTCGTGCATTTTACGGGCTACCGTTACTCAGCAACCAAAGCGGTATGTATACTAATGCGATTTTTGGTTATGCACGTCTGCTTGAACGCATAATTGAAGATGAACAACCGACGCATTTTCTCGTTGCGTTTGATGCAGGTAAGTCGACATTTAGACATAAGGAATATAAAGACTATAAAGGTGGCAGACAAAAGACACCACCAGAACTTGGCGAGCAGTTTGCCCCGATTAGAAACTTAATAGATGCATATGGTATCAAGCGCTATGAAGCTGAAGAATACGAAGCGGATGATATTATCGGTACGCTAGCGAGCCTTGCAGATGCCGAGTCGATTGAAACGATAATTATTACAGGGGATAAGGACTTAACGCAGCTTGCGACTGAGAACGTCACGATCTACTACACGAAAAAGGGTATATCAGACGTCGATAAAATTACACCAGAGTTCATACTTGACGATATGAATATTACACCAGATCAAATCATAGACTTAAAAGGTTTAATGGGTGATAAGTCAGATAATATTCCAGGTGTTCCTGGTGTTGGAGAGAAAACAGCACTGAAATTACTACACGAATACGGTACAGTTGAGAATGTGCTCGATAATATTGAAAATATTTCAGGTAAAAAATTAAATGAAAATTTAACAACATATCAGGATGACGCGAGAATGAGTAAACATCTTGCAACGATATATACTGAAGTACCGATGGATTTTTCTATTGATGATTTGGTATTTTCAAATGAAAATACAGAAGAGAAGTATGAGATATTTAAAGCGTTTGAATTTAATTCGCTGCTTGATAACATGGAAGCGACAAGTGTCGAAGAGAAAGTTGAGTTTAATGCAGTCTTGACTGATGACCTTTCAAAACTCGGAAAAGAAGTATCTGTATACTTAGAAGCGCTTGGAGATAACTATTTAAAAACACCACCGTCTTACATTGCAGTAACTGATGGTGAACACACATATGTTGAAAAAGTAGATGCGATAGATGTCGATACAATAAAGCAATTTTTAAATGATAGAGATGCTGTCTGGACATATGATATCAAACGTAATATTTGTTTGCTCAATCATTTAGATATAGATTTTACAAATTTCACAGAAGATATTATGCTATCTGCTTTCCTCATTGATCCGTCAATTAAGATTGTCGGCGTCGCTGAAGTTGTAGAACCGTTTGGCATCAACATTAACAGCGATGAGTTTTTCTACGGCAAAGGCCGTAATAAGAAGAATCCGACACATGAGGAATATGTCGATTTTCTTCAGGATAAAATAATGGGTATCCATATGGCACGTGAAAAATTATCTGAGAAAATTGAAGCATACGATATGCATGCGCTCTTACATGAGCTTGAGATTCCATTAACAAAAATTCTTGCTCATATGGAGCTGCGCGGTGTACATGTAGATGTGACGCGTCTTAAGGAAATGGAAGAAGAGATTCAGGGGCGCCTTGATGACATTGAAGAAAACATCCATCGTTTAGCTGGTGAAGCATTTAACATCAATTCTCCGAAGCAGCTCGGTGTCATTCTTTTTGAGAAGTTGGAACTCCCTGTTATTAAACGTACGAAAACGGGTTACTCTACAGCAGTTGATGTGCTGGAGGCTCTTCTAGGTAAGCATGATATTATCGAGTATCTCTTACAGTACCGAACACTATCTAAATTGCAGTCAACGTATGTCATTGGTCTGCAGTCAGAAGTAACTGAGCTCGGTAAGATTCATACGCGCTTCAACCAAACGCTTGCGCAGACGGGTCGTTTATCGTCAGTTGAACCGAATCTTCAAAACATCCCAATCCGCATTGATGAAGGGCGAAAAATACGTCAGGCATTTGTACCGAGCAGTGAGGACCATGTACTCGTTGCGCTTGACTATTCTCAAATCGAATTACGCGTGCTTGCACATATTTCAGGTGACGAATCGATGCAGGAAGCCTTTAACTCCGGCAGTGATATTCATACGAAAACTGCGAGTGAAGTATTTAATGTTGAAGAAGATGCAGTTGATGCTGAGATGAGACGCAATGCGAAAGCTGTAAACTTCGGGATTGTGTACGGGATAAGTGACTATGGTTTAAGCCAGAATTTGCATATAACACGTAAAGAGGCACGCACGTTTATTGATAATTATCTTGCTTCATTTCCTAAAGTAGACGGGTTTATGAAGTCAATCGTACAGGACGCACGTCGTGACGGTTATGTTTCAACGATTATGAACCGCAGACGCTATGTGCCGGATATTCATAGTAAGAACTTTAACCAGCGTAACTTTGCTGAACGTATCGCGATGAACTCACCAATTCAGGGGAGTGCGGCTGATATTATTAAAAAAGCGATGGTGGATTATGTGAATGATCCTGCGTCAAAAGAATTTGATGCAACATTATTACTTCAAATCCATGATGAACTGATATTTGAAGTAAGCAAAGATGATGTAGAGAAATTTATTCCGCATATTCAAGACATCATGGAGAATACTGTGGCACTTGATGTTGAGTTAGAAGTAGATTATGGCCAGGGTAAAAACTGGTATGAAGTGAAGTAGGTGAATACATGCCGGAGTTACCAGAAGTAGAAATTGTTAAGCGGGAATTAAAACCAAGTGTCGTCAATACTCGGATTGAAACAATTGAAATTTCAAAACCTGTATACAAAGGTCATAGTGAAGGTAAGCGGACTATTATAAAAAATCCGATAGACGCATTCAAAAGTGACTTAATAGGCAGTGAAATTATTTCACTCACGAGACGCGGTAAATATTTAAGTTTTGGGCTGAGTAAAGATAATGACTATAAACACATGGTATCCCACTTAGGTATGAGTGGCGCTTACTTTGTAGTAAATAGCTTAGATGAAATAAAGGAAGCAAACTATAGGAATCATACGCATATTGTTTTAAATCTATCTTCAGGTGCGAAATTAGTGTATGCAGATATTCGCAGGTTCGGAGAGATGCGTATCGTTCCTAAAATTACAGAATTTCTACCGTTCGTTGAGATGGCACCAGAATATTATGAAGAAGTCAGCTTGACTACATTCTTGAATAATCTAAAAGACACCCGGTTTAGCAATATGACAATCAAGCAGGCAATTATGGATGCGAGAGTCATTCCTGGGGTAGGTAATATATACGCGAACGAAGCACTGTTTAGAAGCGGTATCTTACCTACGCGTAAAGCAGGTCGGGTATCAGCGACTCGATTAATTAGTTTACACGAAGAGATAACGGCTGTGCTTAATGAAGCGATTGAACGCGGTGGTTCGACAATCTCAGATTACCGGAATACGAGCGGTGACTCCGGCACGATGCAGGAGCGTTTCAAAATCTATCAAAAGAAAATCTGTCCAGAATGTGATGCGCCACTTAAGACGAAAGTTATCAATACACGCAATACATTTTATTGTACAGAGTGTCAGAGGTGACGTATGGGTAAAGTAATTGGACTCACTGGTGGAATTGCAAGTGGGAAGTCAACGGTGAGTCAGTATCTTGAAAGTAAGGATTATATTGTACTTGATTCGGATAAGTATGCACATACTGTGCTGGAACCAGGTCAGCTTGGTTACAGACAGATTGTAGAGTATTTTGGTAAAGATGTTTTAAACGAAGATAAAACCATCAATCGTAAAGCGCTCGGTCAAATTGTCTTTAATGATAAAGAGAAACTACAAGTGCTGAACGCGTTTACACATCCAGAAGTCAGACGCATGATGCAGGAAGACTTGGATAGATATAGACAAGATCATCACGTGTTTCTGGACATACCGCTTTTGTATGAGAATAAACGTGAAACAATATGTGATCTAGTCATTACTGTTTATGTGAATGAAGAAACGCAGCTTGAACGTTTAATGGCCAGAAACGGATTTACAGAAGAAGAAGCATTATCTCGCATACGAAGCCAAATGCCGCTTGATGAGAAAAAAGAGCGCAGTGATGTCGTGTTTGACAACAATGGTTCAATCGAAGCGTTAAATAAACAGATTGATAGTTTTTTATCGGAATTAGAAGCATAAAAATATAGGTTTCTTATGTTATAATAGGGTAAAATATTGACTTTAAGTGAGGGAATTCAAGAATGAAAAAAGTTGCAATTAATGGTTTAGGAAGAATAGGTAGAATGGTGTTCCGTATCGTCATGGAATCGAAGGATTTAGAACTCGTCGCAGTAAATGCGAGCTATGATGCAGAAACACTTGCGCACCTCATAAACTATGACACAACTCATGGAAAATTCAGTAAAGTTGTTGAACCTAAAGGTGACAAGCTTGTTGTCGACGGTCATGAGATTTTAATTACATCTGATCGTAATCCTGAGAACTTACCGTGGGGTAAACTTGGTGTAGATATCGTGTTAGAAGCAACAGGTGCTTTCAATGAAGGTGCCAAAGCGAAAGCGCACATCACAGCAGGTGCGAAGAAGGTTGTGTTAACGGCACCGGGTAAAGGCGATGACGTGCAGACAATCGTACTTGGTGTTAACGATGAAACGTTGGATTTAGACAAATATGATATTATTTCAAATGCGTCATGTACGACAAACTGTCTTGCACCCGTTGCAAAAGTTTTAAATGACTCGTTTGGTATTAAAAACGGGTTGATGACGACAGTTCACGCGTACACGAGTGACCAGCGCAACATCGATAACCCGCATAAAGATTTAAGACGTGCACGTACAAGTGCTGAAAATATAATCCCAACTTCTACTGGCGCTGCGAAAGCACTGAGCCTGGTATTACCTGAACTTGATGGTAAACTGCATGGCCTTGCACTGCGCGTACCGGTTTCAAACGTATCACTTGTTGACCTGGTGGTTGACGTTGAGCGTCCGGTAACAATTGATGAAGTGAACGGTGCATTTATTGAAGCATCAGAGAAGAATATGAAAGATATGCTTGGTGTTACATTTGAACCACTTGTATCTTCAGACTTCAATACAGATTCAAGAAGTTCAATCATCGACGGCAGCTTGACGATGGTAATGGATGACACGAAAGTGAAAGTACTTGCTTGGTATGACAACGAGTGGGGTTACTCAACACGTGTGATTGATCTTGTTGAGAAAATCGCTAAAGAAATTTAATTATTAATAGGTTTTGAAGCATCTCCGATAAAATGGGGGTGCTTTTTTTGTTTATCTTAAGATTTGTTGTTAAACTATTACTAATATATTAATTAGTGAGGAGTTTTCATCATAATCTGGTTACAAGAATTTTTGATGCGATTCTTATGGTTCTCATTTTTACATGGCGGATTGACGCTGTTATTCTTTGACTTTAACGCAAGCGTCACATTCTTGTTCAGTGTGATATTTGCTTTGATTTCCACATACTTCTTCCGCAGCATGACAAAAAGAATTAAAAGTGATGAAGATCAAAACAAAAATCAGTAGAGTGAGCTGTGACTTTATCTTACAGGACACCATTCATTTAAATAGAGCCTTTGATTAAAACACGAAACTATATCTATTTCAGATTAGGATCGTGTTTTTGTTTAGTGTTTATGAGATAATCAGCAAATGATAAGATAAAAAGTGTTCCCCATGAGTTGAAAACAAGTTCTGGTGAACACCTGATAGGAAAAGGTGTTCCTGAGATTTTTAAAAATTCTCTGGGCTATCACTAATGAGTACAAGGTGTTCCATGAGTATTCTGAAGTTGTATTGAGGAACGCGAAACGGTGAACGGCGTTCCAGACTTCAAAAACCATGTGTTGAACGCGAGACGGGATTCGGCGTTCCAGAGAGACTGCAAACATGCTGTGGGGAACGCGAGGCAGGGTTCGGCGTTCCAGAGAGACTGCAAACATGCTGTGGGGAACGCGAAACAGAATTCGGCGTTCCAGAGAGACTGCAAACATGCTGTGGGGAACGCGAAACAGAATTCGGCGTTCCAGAGAGACTGCAAACATGCTGTGGGGAACGCGAGGCAGGGTTCGGCGTTCCTGAGAGACTGCAAACATGCTGTGAGGAACGCGAAACAGAATTCGGCGTTCCTGAGAGACTGCAAACATGCTGTGAGGAACGCGAGGAGTGTGTAGACGTTTCAGACAGAACAAAAAATTTTTCTGAGGAACACCCAATACTGGATTCAATCTCAAAAATATCACAACAAAAAAACCGAGACTACAATCAGTCTCGGTTTTTATCAATATTAGTTAAAGATTATTAATTATCAGAGTCCTCATCTTCTTCTACGTCTGCGTCAACATCTTCATCCATGTCTTCTTCGGCATCTACATCTTCCTCAACATCTTCTTCTACGTCATCAGCTTCACCATTGCCGCCATTGACTGCAAATGCAGCACCGTTACGGCTCGTGTCAGCAACGCCGTAGAATTCTCCTGCGTTAATGTCGATTAGGATACTGTTCACGTTACCAATACCAACCGGCTCATCAAACCCGTGGCCTAACTCACGTAAACCGTCCAAGACGTCTTCAGAAATTCCTTCTTCGAAGCGATATGAATCTACATTATTCGTATAGATTCTTGGCGCTTCAATTGCTTCTCTTAATTCCATGTCATATTCAAACACGTTTAAAATTGTTTGGAACACAGATGTAATAATTGTCGGTCCACCTGGTGAACCTACTGTTAATACCGGCATTCCGTTTTCAAAGACAATTGTCGGTGTCATTGAGCTTAATGGGCGCTTGTTCGGCTGTACTTCGTTCGCTCCACCTGGCTCTGCATCAAAGTCTGTCAGTTCGTTATTGAGTAAAATACCATAACCATCTACAGTGATACCTGAACCAAATACCTGCTCAATTGTCGTCGTATAACTTACAACGTTTCCTTCGCCGTCAGCAACAGTAAAGTGTGTTGTTTCACCAATTGCCTTATCATCTACTTTTGCAAATAGATCATAATTTAATGCTACATCTTCAAATACTGTAGGATCTCCGGCTTCCGGTTCTTCCATCATAGACTCAAGATCGATGAGGTTTGCACGCTCTTCGATATATGCAGGGTCAAGTAAACCTTCTACTGGAACTTCAACAAATTCCGGGTCACCTGCATACATACCTCTGTCTGCATATGCTAAGTGCATCACTTCAGACATAATGTGGTATTTCTCTACAGAATCAAAGTCATATGCTTCAAGGTCAAAGTATTCCATCATCTCTAACATTTGCAGTAGGAATATACCGCCTGAAGATGGTGGAGGCATACTTGCAATGTCATAGCCTTTATATTGACCCCAAATCGGTTCGTCAACAGTGACATCATAGTTCGCAAGGTCATCAGCTGTCATTGTGCCACCGAACTCTTGAACAGTCGCAGCAATTGCTTCAGCGATGTCTCCGTTAAAGTAAACATCTGCACCTTCGTCACTGATCATTTGTAACGTCGCTGATAAGTCAGCTTGTACTAACATATCGCCTTCAGCTAATGGCTCGCCATCTACAAAGAATATTGCTTCACTGCCAGGTGAAGCGAGAAGTTTTTCTGAACTCGACTCAATCATTTCAGATAAGTAATCATCAATAGGGAATCCGTTCTCAGCAAGATAAATTGCAGGCTCAATCAATTCACTAAAATCAACAGTACCCCACATTTCATGGGCAGTTTCTAAACCACGCAGTGTACCAGGTACACCCACTGAGTTACCACTCATCACACGCTCTTGGAATGGCAACGGTTCGCCGTCTTCATCTAAGAACATTTCAGGATCTGCACCTGCAGGTGCACGTTCACGGGAGTTAACAATTGTTGTCTCGCCAGTTTCAGCATCGTAAACCATCATAAATCCACCGCCGCCGATACCAGACATCATCGGTTCAACAACTGTGAGTGCAAATTGCATAGCAATTGCAGCATCGATGGCATTACCACCGTTTTCTAATACTTCCAAACCAACTTGTGAAGCCAATGGATGTGCTGAGACGACCATGCCGTTATCACCAGTCGCTTCAATATTTGCTTCGCTGTAATCTGGTGTGTATCGGTCATCTTGAGCAAAAATCATCGGGGATAAAGCGCTTGAGGCAATGAGGAAGGTCATGAACACCAAGAGTAGTTTCCTAGGTGAACTGTACATCAAATCATCTCCTAATATATTATTGAAATCGTTTTCACTTTATCAAACATTTATACTAAAAGTCAAATATATATGCATTATTATTTGATAAAACTTTAAAGTATTTTCTTTTTCCTGATGGTTATTAAGCATCTAAAAATTGAGGGATTTATGATATAGTTGTACATACTATAATGTAGAAGAAAGGTGATCACATGAAATGTCCGAATTGTTCACACCAAAATTCAAAAGTTATTGATTCAAGACACGTAGAAGATTTGGATTCAATTAGACGACGTCGTGAATGTGAAGCGTGTCACATGCGTTTTACAACATTCGAACGCGTTGAGCTATCACCTTTAGTCGTTGTTAAAAAGGACGGAACACGTGAAGTGTTTAATCGTGAGAAGTTACTCGACGGTTTAATAAGAGCCTGCCAAAAAAGACCGGTTGCGTTTTCTGAATTAGAGCTGCTTGTTGAGCGTGTCATCCAACAATTACGAAATTTAAACCAAAATGAAGTGACGTCGAGTGAAATTGGCGAGTTTGTAATGAAAGAACTGATTGAACTTGATCAAGTTGCTTATGTGCGTTTCGCTTCAGTATATAAGGAATTCAAAGATATCGATCAATTAAAAGATGTACTGATTAATTTAACTGAGAAATAGTGATAATAATGAATATTAATGAACGCATAAAACCAAATACAGAATTTATGATTTATAAACCGAATCAAATATCAAGTGAGCATTTTCAAATATTGAATCACTTATACTTACCAATTATCGGTCCTGAAACATTAATGACTTATGTTTATTTTTATCATTTGAATCCGGACAATGAACCGTTTAATTTTCAATTACACCGCACGCTTTTGGATGGGTTGAACGTGACAATCAGTGATTTAGAGACGTATACAAATCGTTTAGAGGCGATAGGGTTAATGAAGACGTACCAGTCAACGCGAGAACATGATGATGTGTTGATGTATGAAGTATTACTGCCATTAACACCCGAACTCTTTTTTAAGGATACGATGTTAAGTTTTTATTTGCATCGACAGGTCGGCAGCGCGTCATATAAAATTTTAACTGAGCGCTTCATGTACCCGAAACGACCGGATGGTTTTGTTGAGATATCTAAAAAGTTTTCTGATGTGTTTGAGACAGATGATGCGAACTTAAGTATTTCTGACGTGCCAAGTCAACGTCATGAGATTAAAAGCACAGGCCCGAATGTAAATATGGATGATTTTGATTTTGATGTATTATTTACGCATTTAAAAGGTACGAAGATTGACCGTCAGTTTTTTGATACAGAGACGAAGCTGTTGATTGTAAAATTGTCAGTGCTCTTTAAACTAAATGCATATGATATGAAACATATATTATTAGAATGTACAGACGCACGCGGTGGCATCGACCATAGAAAACTAAAATCTGCTGCGCGCAAGTACTTCCAACGTGAGCAAAGAGGTGTGCGTAAGAAGCCGGAAGCGACCACGCAGGTACCTGAACAAACGGATGCTTACTTTGAAAGATTAGAGAATATTAATCCGCTTGATAGGATTACAACGATAAGACAGCATAAGCCGACGGAAGAAGATTTAAAGATTATCACAGAGTTATTGACGCGTTTTTCTTTTACGAATGGTGCAATTAATGTGTTGATGGAATATGTATATCAACAGCTTGAAGGTGAGATACCTTTTAACTATGTGATGACCGTTGCAAGGACATGGCAGGAATCCGGTGTATCTAATGCGATTGATGCACTGAGTGAAGTCGAGCAATTTAAAGAACGTCAAACTAAGTATAAGAAGAAACAAAGTTATTCGAAAAAAGATAGACCGGGTGAAGTGCGGCCTGCATGGTTAGATCAAGTAGACGAACAGAATGCAGAACCTGATGCGAATGAACCAGACGACGGTGAGAAGAATGATGAATTTGATACACTGTTAAATTATTTCAAGAGGGGAGAGTAATCAATCAATGGAACGAATTAACCAATTTCTAGCACTGAATAAAGAAACGGAAGAGATGTACCAGGAAACGCTTCAGCGCATTTTATCGCATCCAAAAACAAAAGCATTATTTAATAATGAAGACACACCGATTACTCCGACGATGATAGAAAATGATTTACTTGTGATGAATGAATACATTTCAGCAGAAACGACGTGTGAGCGCTGTGGTTCTGTTGATACGTGCTGTAATAATCCTAAAGGATACGTGCCAAAAATAGATGTGCGTAACAGCCGTATTCATGTGATATATGAACCGTGCGAACAAAAAGTGAAAGAAGATGCATATAATAAGCGCAAGCAGATGATTGATGCGCAATTCGTATCGCAGGATATAAAGGATGCGACATTTGAATCGATTACACACTACCCGAGTACAAATCGTAAAGATGTACATCAAAAACTGATGAAAAAAGCATATGATATTCTAAATAACCAACATCATAAAGGATTATATATTCATGGTAAATTTGGTGTCGGTAAAAGTTACTTTTTAGGTGCGCTCGCAAATGAGCTGTCTAAATATCAAATTTCTTCAGTCTTAATTTATGTACCAGAGTTTATCAGCCGCTTAAAAGGTGGATTTAGTGACGGCACCACACAGCAGTTACTGACTACTGTAAAAACTGCGGAAGTATTGATATTAGACGATTTAGGTGCAGAAGATGTGACACCGTGGGTAAGGGATGAAGTGATATCTAACGTATTGCATTATCGCATGGTAGAAAATTTACCAACATTCATTTCATCGAACTTTACAATGGAGTCGCTTGAACAGAATTACCGTAAAACACGTGATAATGGTGTGGAAGAGACGAAATCTCGACGCATTCTTGAGAGATTGCGTGCATTATGTGATGAAGTTGAGCTTAAAGGTGATAACTATCGTAATTCTTAGTTTACTTTCATTACAATTCAGACTATAATTATGGGTATTAAATAAATAGTAAATAAGGACAAGACGCAGTTCAAACTTTTCTAGAGAGTGCATGGTGGTGGAAATGCATAAAGTTGAATTGTTGTTACTCCCTTCTCATGTGTTGGTTAATACCAACCGGTAGCTACCCGATAGCGTAGTACAATTAGAGGCATAATTCATTATGCGAAATTGGGTGGTACCACGAGAAACTCGTCCCTTGTATAGGGATGGGTTTTTTTATTTACTTAAAAAGAGAGGATGATTGGCATGGCAGAAATTAATGTGAAGTTTCCCGATGGTAATGTAAAGGAGTTTTCTCAAGGTACGACTGCTGAAGAAATTGCAGGTTCAATTAGCCCGGGACTTAAAAAAGCATCACTTGCAGCTAAGGTTGATGGTAATCTGTATGATTTGAGACGTCCGATTGAGACAGATGTATCAATAGAACTAATTACAAATCGAGATGACATGGGGTTACACATTCTGCGTCACTCAACAGCGCATCTGATGGCACAAGCGCTAAGACGTTTATATGGTGATGTGAAGTTTGGTGTAGGGCCGGTCATTGAAGAAGGGTTCTATTATGATTTTGATACTGAAGAACACATATCAGAAGAAGATTTAGAAAAGATTGAACGCGAAATGCAACGTATCGTCGATGAGAATGTTGCGATTGAGCGTTTCGAGATGACGAAGGACGAAGCGCGCGAATTATTTAAAGGTGATCCATATAAACAAGAACTCATCGGTGAAATCCCTGAGGACGATGTACTGACTGTATATGCTCAAGGGGAATTTAAAGATTTATGTCGTGGTGTCCACGTGCCGTCTACATCTAAGATTAAAGTCTTTAAACTGTTATCAACAGCAGGCGCGTACTGGCGTGGAGATTCTGATAACAAGATGCTGCAGCGTATTTATGGTACAGCATTTTTCGATAAAAAGGACTTAAAAGCATATTTAAATTTGCGTGAAGAGCGTAAAGCGCGAGACCATAGAAAAATCGGTAAAGACATGGAACTATTCCAGTCATCACAGCTCGTTGGTGCCGGCTTACCTTTATGGTTACCGAATGGGGCGACAATCCGTCGTGAGATTGAGCGTTATATTGTAGATAAAGAAATTTCACTCGGTTATGAACATGTGTACACGCCAATTATGGCTAACGTTGATTTATATAAAACAAGCGGTCACTGGGAGCACTACCAGGATGACATGTTCCCACCGATGAAAATTGGTTCTGAAGAACTTGTGCTGCGTCCGATGAACTGCCCGCACCACATGATGATCTATAAACAAAAGCGTCACTCATATCGAGAACTGCCGGTCAGAATTGCAGAGCTAGGACTCATGCATAGGTTTGAAGCGAGTGGGGCAGTTAGTGGACTACAACGTGTGCGTGGTATGACACTGAATGATGCACACGTATTTGTGAGACCAGACCAAATTAAAGATGAGTTCAAGCGTGTCGTACAGCTTATTATCGATGTGTATAAAGACTTCCAGTTTGAAAACTATTCATTTAGACTGAGTTATCGTGATCCTGAAGATAAAGAAAAGTATTTCGATGACGATGAGATGTGGAACAACGCAGAGTCGATGCTTAAAGAAGCAGCAGATGAAATGGGACTTGATTATGTTGAAGCACTTGATGAAGCAGCGTTCTACGGACCTAAACTGGATGTACAAGTGAAAACTGCACTTGGTCATGATGATACGTTATCGACTGTACAGCTTGATTTCTTATTGCCGGAACGTTTTGATTTAAATTATGTCGGCAGTGACGGAAGTTTACATCGTCCAGTTGTTATTCACAGAGGTATCGTTTCGACGATGGAGCGCTTTGTCGCTTACCTCACTGAAGAATATAAAGGTGCATTTCCATTATGGCTCGCACCACAGCAGGTTGAAATTATTCCGGTTAACAACGACTATCACTATGACTATGCGAAAACACTACAAGAAGAATTACGCTCTCACGGTGTCCGCGTAAACATCGATGACCGCAATGAAAAGATGGGTTATAAAATCCGTGAAGCTCAGATGAGAAAAGTGCCTTATCAAATTGTACTTGGTGATAAAGAAACAGAAAACCAATCGGTCAATATTCGTAAATACGGTGAGGATAAACAGGAAACAATGGAACGCGAAGATTTTATCTGGAAAATTGTTGATGAAATTCGTCTGAAGAAATAATTGACATTTACTAAGTACTCGTGTAGTATTATAAGAGTTGAATGAACGGACAAGAAGAAGCAACCCTTCTCACCTACAAGCCATCTTGTGTAAGTAGGTTATCTAAATTATTATCCTAGAGAAACTAGGGTAATCGTTGAGCGGGTTGCGAATTACAGCAACGCGCTCTTTTTGTCTGTTTAAATATTATGGAGGTGTCAACAATAGCAAAAGATCAGACGTTTATTAATGATCAGATTCGTGCAAGGGAAGTTCGATTAATCGGACAAAATGGTGACCAACTCGGTATTAAGACAAAAGCTGAAGCTATGGAGCTCGCAGAACGTGTTGATTTAGATGTTGTACTTGTCGCACCAAAAGCGAAACCGCCTGTTGCGAGAATCATGGATTTTGGTAAGTTTAAGTACGAGCAGCAAAAGAAAGACAAGGAAGCACGCAAAAAACAAAAAATAGTTAACGTTAAGGAAATTCGTCTTTCTCCAACGATAGATGAACATGATGTTAACACGAAGATGAAGAATGCGATTAAATTCTTATCTAAAGAAGACAAGGTTAAAGTATCGATTCGTTTTAAAGGGCGTGCGATCACACACAAAGAGATTGGTCGAGATGTCCTAATTAAATTCGCAGATGCACTTAAGGCAGAAACGGATGCGGTCGTTGAGCAATATCCAAAAATGGAAGGCCGCTCTATGTTCATGGTCATTGCACCTGCAAAAGAAAAATAAATTTTGAGGAGTATTTAATATGCCAAAGATGAAAACCCACAAAGGTTACGCTAAACGAGTGAAGAGAACTGCAACAGGAAAGTTTAAGAGAAACCGTGCATATACTTCACACTTATTTGCAAATAAATCTACAAAACAAAAACGTCATTTACGTAAAGCGACATTAGTTGCTAAAGGTGATGCTAGACGTTTAACACAGCTACTTGCGAGAGCGGCTAAATAATCGTATATTAGGAGGAAATTTAAATGGTACGTGTAAAAAATGGTATGACTTCTCGTAAGAGACGTAAAAAAGTATTAAAACAAGCTAAAGGTTACTTTGGTGCAAAATCGAAATTATACAGAACAGCAAAACAAGCGGTGATGAAATCAGGTCAATACGCTTATCGTGACCGTCGTCAAAAGAAACGTGACTTCAGACGCTTATGGATCACGCGTATAAATGCTGCAGCGCGTCAAAATGATATCAGTTACAACCGTTTAATGAATGGTTTAAAAGTAGCGGGTATTGATATGAACCGTAAAATGTTATCAGAAATTGCTATCTCTAACCCAGATGCATTTGCTGAACTTGCAGGTAAAGCGAAAGACGCTTTAGCTAAATAATTTACTTAGACCCGAATATTAAAGTATGGCTGGCATTTGATGCTGCTTTCGTACTTTAATGTTCGGGTTATTTTATCAATAAAAACTTTAAAAATTGATGAATAATTATTTCGGTTATAGAAATAATTATGCTATAGTTAGATAGAATAATATTATTTGGAGGCTATACATATGGATAAGCAACTTGAGCTTTTAAAAGAAATCACAGATGTAAATGGTATTGCTGGTTTCGAGACAGCGGTTAAAGAAGTAATGAAAGAATATTTAACGCCTGTAAGTGATGAATTAATCTATGATAACCTAGGTGGTATTTTTGGCAAGAAAAAGTCTAAGAATGGTAACCGCACTGTATTAATCGGTGGGCACATGGATGAGATTGGTTTCATGGTGACACGCATTGATGATCAGGGTTATATTAAATTCAATCCAGTTGGCGGATGGTGGGGTCAGGTTATGCTGAGCCAACGCATGAACGTCACAACTGATAAGGGTGTGCTTCATGGTGTGATTGGTTCAAAACCACCACATATCCTTAAGCCGGAAGAGCGCAATAAGCCGGTTGATATTAAAGCGATGTTCTTAGACATCGGTGTTGCGAGTAAAGAAGAAGCAATTGAAGCTGGTGTTCAAGTCGGTGACATGATTACACCGCACTGTGACTTCACAGAACTCACAAACAAAGATTATTTACTTGCAAAAGCATGGGATAACCGTTTTGGTTGTGCAACTGCAATTGAAGTACTTCAGAAATTAGAAAATGAAGATGTTAATGTGAACGTTGTAAGTGGTGCGACAGTTCAAGAAGAAGTTGGTCTGCGTGGTGCTAAAGTTGCTGCACACAGAGTAAAGCCAGATCTTGCAATCTCAGTAGACGTTGGTTTATCTTATGATTCACCAGGTATGAGTGAAGCGGATGGCGTTGGTAAAATGGGAGACGGTCCACTTGTATTCCTAATGGACTCTTCAGTTATCGGTCATGTTGGTTTCAGAAGACATATCCAAAAAGTTGCAAAAGATAAAGGTATTGATATTCAATTAACAGCACTTACTGGTGGCGGTACGGACGCGGGTGCATTCCACGTTGCAAACGATGGTGTACCATCAATCAACATCGGTGTACCAACGCGTTACATTCACTCAAACGTGTCAATTATGCATCGTCAAGACTACAACAAAGTTGTTGAGTTAATCACAGAAGTTGTTAAGACGCTCGACGACGACGTAGTAGACGCAATCATTGGCAGATAATATGCAGGAAATTATTCAGTCAAAAGATAATCAAAAAATCAAACAGATTCGTAAACTAAAGCAGAAAAAATATCGCACACAAACTGGATACTTTTTAATTGAAGGGCAACATCTTATAGATGAAGCCCTTTCTGCACATCAAAATGTAGAAGTTGTCATCGTGAGTGATAATTATGATATGTCAGAGCAAGAGTATCCGAATATTTATATTGTCACAGACGCTGTGATGGCGACATTATCATCACTCGATACACCACCAGGTATCATGGCAGTTGTACAGTACGTTGCACCAAGTGGGGCAGGTAACCGCGTCTTAATGCTTGAAGATATCCAAGACCCTGGTAATATGGGGACATTGATACGTTCTGCTGCTGCATTTAATTTTGATAAGATATACCTTTCTAAAAACTGTGTCGATGTATTCAGTGACAAAGTGCTTAGAAGCACACAAGGCATGCTATTTAGAGTGAACATAGAAGTAGTGGATATTGTGGAAACAATCCAAGCCTTTGAAGGTGATGTGTATATGACATCAACAGACAATGCAACATCACTTGAAGAAGTTACGCCAACAGAAAACAATGTAGCAATTGTCCTAGGTAATGAAGGCAGTGGTATTTCAGAAGGACTTAAAGAAGTGGTTAATGCATCGATTATGATTGAGATGTCACCACATATAGAAAGTCTGAATGTTGCAGTTGCAGGCAGCATTATCATGCATCATTTTAAATAACATAATAGAGGGATTTAATGAAAGAATTTAAAGGTATAATTATTTCTGCCAATATTAGAAGTGACGCACGCGTAGAGCATCAAGTCGATGAGTTAGTACAACTCGCCGCTTCAATCGATATAGAAATTATCGGTACACACATACAAAACTTGAGTGATATCCAAGCGAGAACATATGTGGGAAGCGGGTTTTTAGACGAGGTTGCGGACGTGTATTTCGACGTGGAGGAAGAGGCTTCTATGATTGATTACGTTATCATCAACGATGAGCTCACTGCGTCACAAAACAGAAATATTGAACGACGTTTTGATGTGAAGGTCATCGATCGTACGCAGGTGATTTTAGATATCTTCAGTCAACGTGCACACTCTAAAGTAGGCCAGCTGCAAGTTGAACTTGCACAGCTTCAATACCTCGTGCCGCGCTTAAAAGGTCAAGGTATAAATTTGTCACGTCTTGGTGCAGGTATTGGTACACGTGGTCCGGGTGAAACGAAGCTTGAAACTGACCGCCGCCATATCCACACGCGCATTAAAGAGATAAGAAACCAACTTAAAATCATTGAAGATCATCGTGAGCGTTATAGAGCACGGCGCAATATTAATCAGGTCGTAAAAATGTCATTGATTGGGTATACAAATGCGGGTAAATCAACGCTGTTTAATGTGCTTGCAAAAGGTGACACGTATGAGGAAGATGTGTTGTTTGCGACACTAGATCCGAAAACGAAACAACTTGTTTTCCCTAATGGGTTCCAGGCAATCATCAGTGATACGGTTGGTTTTATCCAAAACTTACCGACAACACTTGTAGAAAGTTTTAACTCAACACTTGAAGAAGCACGGGATAGTGATTTTATAATTCATGTTGTAGATAATAGCGATCCGCATCATTACAACCATTATGAAACAGTACAAGCGCTTATCAAGCAGTTAGATATGCATGGTATTCCGCAGATTGTACTGCTGAATAAGACGGATTTAGAAGATGCGCGACACTTTATCCCGGATTATCCTCATATGTATGTCAATAAATTTATGGCGCCTAAAAAGATACGAGAAGCACTATTAGAAGTCATGCAAAAGCATATGACACCATTTGCAATTACGCTCGATATTCAGGCACAGGATACACTTTATCTGTTGAAGAAGCACACGGTTGTTAAAGATGAAATAATTAATGAAGAGACAAATCAGTATGAACTCACTGGATACGAACCAGCGGGTGATTGGATTGACCGAATATTAAAAAGGTGACAGTTATGGATACTTGGACAAAGTTAATAGAAGAATCAAAATTAGAAATAAAAGATATTATGTATGCCAATAAACAAATTGGACAGTTTAATTTTAATAAGGTATTGAATGCATTTGTCGCGCATAAAGTAACAGACACTGACCTCTCAGGCACATCGGGATACGGATATGACGATCTCGGTCGTGACAAGTTAGAAGATATTTATGCAGATGTATTTAAAGCAGAAGATGCAATTGTAAGAAGCCAAATTATATCGGGTACCCACGCGATTAGTTTGGTTTTATTAACGTTGCTGGAGTCTGGCGATGAATTACTCTATATTACAGGCGAACCATACGATACGCTGGACAAAGTCATCGGTGAATCAAAATCTGATTTCGGGACACTGGCATATAACGGTGTTGCTATGAACACTATCGATTTACAAGATGACACATTCGATAAAGCGCGCATACTTGCATCGATTAAAGAGAATACAAAAATTATAGCGATTCAGCGCTCAAGAGGGTATTCAATCCGTAAGTCTGTGACGATAGCAGAGATTAGAGATGTTATTGCTGATATACGGGAAGTTCATCCTGACGTGATTATATTTGTGGATAATTGTTACGGGGAATTTGTTGAGACAGAGGAGCCGATTGAAGCAGGTGCAGATATCATTGCGGGGAGCTTAATTAAAAACCCGGGTGGTGGACTCGCTAAGATGGGCGGGTACGTCGTTGGCAATCGAGATTTAATCGAGAAAGTCAGCTATAGACTCACAGTACCAGGTATAGGGAAAGAAATGGGTGCATCACTCAACGAGCTTCATGCCATGTATCAGGGATTTTTCCTGGCACCGCATGTTGTTATTGAAGCGCTTAATGGTGCCGTGTTAACGAGTCATGTGCTTGAGAAAGTGAATGTAAAGTCAGATCCTAAATTTGATGCACCACGCACAGACCTTATTCAATCGATTATGTTTAACAGTGCTGAGGAGATGATCGGGTTCGCTCAATCAATTCAACAAGCGTCTCCAGTTAACTCATTATTCACACCTGTTCCGGACGAGATTCCGGGATACACATCACCAGTCATTATGGCTGCAGGCACATTCGTGCAGGGCGCCTCATTAGAATTAAGTGCTGACGGTCCAATCAGACCGCCATATCGATTATATTTACAAGGCGGTCTTACATTTGAACATGTGGTGTATGCACTGGAGCATGCGCTCTGCAATCATTTAAAAGACGCATGAATTTAAAATAAATCACGATTGATGTATAATTAAAAAAACAAATTTGAACGGTGGGGAGACACATATGTTTCGTAAATTAATATTTCTTTTAGTCTTATACGTAACGATTGTGTTTGTTTCCCCAATCGTGCAATCGCTCAATTTTGATGCGGGATTTAATTATAATGCGCTTGAAAACTGGGCAGAAGAATATTTATTTCGCTCGTATGATATGACGAGTATTGAAGCGGTAAACAGCACCCAGACACAGTCGGTCGAATATATGCTCGGCCAGAGTTTATCACAAGAAGGACATGACGTTGTGGACAGTGAATACGTGGGAGAATTTAGAGTCATACAACAAAATGACCATTTCCGGATGATACTTGTGAATGATGGGGTTGTGAC
>JBGYPO010000141.1:0-2745 GCA_041838435.1 Aliicoccus sp.
GAATGGAGAGAAATGAAATGACTCAATTAAATTTTACCTTAGATATGGATAAATTAACAGAACAGATTCTTGAAAGTGACCTGAATGCAGCTGCCAAAGGCTTGACGATGGCTGTCTTCAATGCATACATGGAAGCTGAGAGAGATGAATTTGTGCAGGCAAAGAACAGAGAGAGAAGCGAAGAACGTCAAGATATGCGTAATGGCTATTATGAGCGTGATTATAAACTTCCTATCGGAAATATTACTTTAAAAGTACCTCGCACGCGTTCTGGAGAATTTTCGACAGAGCTTTTTGCCCGTTATCAACGTATAGATCAATCTCTGGTTTTGACGATGATTGAGGCTGTTATCAGCGGCGTCTCTACGCGTAAAGTATCTAAAATCGTTGATACACTATGCGGTGAAACTGTCTCGAAATCTTTCGTATCTAATGTCATGGAACGATTGGACCCTGAAATTAAAGCGTTTCGCACACGTCCACTCACTGAAAAACAATATGACTATTTGTATGTAGATGCGATGTACATTAAAGTACGTGAAAATCATCGTGTCGTCTCTAAAGCTGTCTATATCGCGCAAGCTGTAACGAGTGAGGATTTCCGTGAAATTGTTGGTTTCATGGTGTCTGGTAATGAGTCTTACGATACGTGGCGTTCATTCTTTCAAGATTTGAGATATCGTGGTTTAACTGATCCTAGACTCGTTATTTCTGATGCTCATGAGGGCTTGAAGAAAGCAGTAAGACATGAGTTCAAAGGATCTATTTGGCAACGATGCTCAGTTCACTTCTTGAGAAATATTATAGACACCATGCCAAAGAAAGATAATGAAGAAGCAAAAGAGAAGTTAAAACGTATCTTCAGAGCGGATTCCATGATGTTAGCGGAACAATTTAGAGATGAATTTTATGAGTATGTGGAAGACAATCCAAAATATGCGACGGCTGTAAGTCGATTAGATGAAGGTTTTACAGATGCCACACAGTTTTTAAATGAATCAAGAAGATATCATCAATCACTACGCACGACAAACAGTTTAGAACGTGTCAATCGAGAAGTAAGAAGAAGAGAGAAAGTCATTAACGTATTCCCTAACGAAGCCTCCGCTGTTCGATTGATAGGCGCAGTACTTATGGATATTCATGAGTTATTCCAGCACAACAGACGTAAATTATTCCAAGTTAAGAATGATTAGAAAAGGAAGCAAAAACTTCATTCCCAACCGAAGTTGGTAATGAAAAAGTCACAGACTAAGGAACTACATTCTGATACTAAATTCCTTATTACACAAGATTATGGACTTGACTCAAAATAGAGATTCAGAGGCAGTTTTTTGGGCCTGAATCTCTACCCGAGAGTGTGCTAGGGATTCACGGCGATTTTTTTGGCGTTGAATCCCTACCCAATTGAGTAACTCAAGGATCTGAACAATCTCAAGCACCCAAATCTCACTACAATATTAAAAAAAGACGAGCACACAGGCTCGTCTTCTACTCAATTTATTCCATTTTACCTTCTAGTATTAACAAATCAATTGTGATGTTTCGCAAGCCTGCTTTCGATGCAGCGTCTACCTCGGTGTTCCATCCGAGTGGGGTCATCTCGATAAAGTCGTCGACTCGATCCTCTGCCAACTCTACGGTGTACTCGACTTTATATTGATTGTGAACTGGGAAATGTTCGGCGAATTTATCGACGACGTCTTGGTTGGAGTACACGTTATTTTCTCTCTCACCAAGGGCGCGCAATTCTTTTAAGTAGTCCGCACCGGGTACGACCTTAATGAGTAGCCCCCCTGGTTTCAAGATCCGTTTGAATTCTTGATAGTTAGACGGTGACAAGATATTTAAAATCGTGTCAAAAGAGTCTGCAGAAAAGGGTGAATGCGCGAGGTCAGCAACTAAGAAGAATATTTCCTCATAAGTTGCGGCTGCTAAATTGATGCCTTCTTTTGAAATATCAAAGGCAACGATTGAGCCACTCAATCCTAACTGTTTTAAGTAATCACTCTGTGACCCTTCTCCACTACCTACATCTAAGTGTGCACCATCAACCGTTTCAATATGCTCAAAAACTTCCTCTAATAACCCGTGCCAAAATCCGTCTTGCGCAATGCGTTGACGAGCCAGCAACATGTCTCTTGTATATTCTGAGTGCATCGGTTTTAATAAAAAATGCAGTGTCCCTTTTTTCGATAAATCAAATTGATGATTGTTGGGACAAGTTAATTGGTAATTGTCGACTTGTTTAAACGCTTCTTGACACACTGGGCATTGAAACAAATCTAAATGTTCAGCTAAAAATAATTGCGCCTTCTCTATTTTCTTCATTTTCGAAGAACCTCTTTTCCTTGCTTTTCCAGTTAGAATAAAGCTCTATATGTAATTTTTGCACTTTACATTTCAGTTGGACGTTTTCTTCAAAGTAATATGTTTTTCTTGTCTTCTGTCCAGTCAATCATTGGTACTGGCTCAATGGTTTCATCATGAGATTTAGGTTTTCGTGGGTAAAAACGGTTATAGATTTCGAGATGAACGACCTTTCGACCACGAGTTCCTTTATGCATATCCAAGTCCATATCGTCGATTTTCAGATTGATTTCGTCCATTGCAGGCTGTAAAACATTTTGATTGAACTGTCCAAAGGAATAGCTTTTAGGTGCTCCCATCATTTTTATCAATTCTTTAGGACTAGCCTGTAAAGTAGGACAGGTTTTACCTTTGTCTTTATTTGCTTCACGCATC
>JBGYPO010000142.1:0-8813 GCA_041838435.1 Aliicoccus sp.
AAAATATTTCCCGAATGAGAATATCATTCATGGTTCGATTGATTCTTTTAAGAATATGATTATTGATTTATAATAGAGACATTACACAATAGGAGCGATATAAATGCAATTTTCAGAGCGTGTACTTAACATTACACCGAGTCAAACATTAGCAAGCAGTGCGAAAGCTGCAGCACTGATCTTAGAAGGCCACGACGTCATTAACTTAACGGTGGGTGAGCCTGATTTTAATACGTCACCTGAAGTGCTGAATGCAATTAATGACGCGATGCAGGCTGGCAAAACACGCTACTCGGCTGCGAGCGGTGTGATGGAGTTAAAGCAGGCCATTGCACATAAAATGCAGAAAGATCATGGACTCGGGTATGCTCAAAACGAAATCTTTGTCGGTGTCGGCGCAAAACACGTGTTATATAATGCGTTCCAATCGATTTTAAACGCGGGTGACGAGGTCATTGTGCCGGCACCGTTCTGGGTCAGTTATCCGGAGCAGGTGAAGTTAGCTGGCGGGGTACCGGTTATTATTGAGACAGATGAATCAACAGAATTTAAATTAACAACTGAGCAGTTAGAAGCTTCTCTCACAGATAAAACGCGCGCAATTATTTTAAACTCACCGAGTAATCCTACAGGCAGCGTTTATACAGAAGAAGAAATAACAGCGCTCGCACAATATTTAGAACAAAAGGATATTTGGATTATTTCTGATGAAATTTATGAGAAGTTGATTTACGATACGACGCACTACTCAATTGCTCAGCACTCAGAAATATTAAAAGAGAAAACAGTCATTATCAATGGCTTGAGTAAATCACATGCGATGACGGGTTTGAGAATTGGTTACGCGTGTGCGAATGCCGCAATTATAAAGCATATGACAGACTTAACTGCGCATTCTACATCAAACGTGCCGACACCAATTCAATACGGTTCAGTGGCAGCATTTAGTTTAGATAAATCTTATTTAGAAGACAATAAAGTGACATTTAACGCACGACGCGAAGCGGGTTACAAACGCATACAAGACATTCCATATGTCACATGTGAAAAGCCGGGTGGGGCATTTTATTTCTTCCCAAACTTTAAAGAAACAGCATTGCGCTCGGGGTTTGATTCTGTGGATGCTTTATGCGATGCTATACTGGAAGAAGCGCACGTTGCAGTCGTTGCGGGCAGCAGTTTTAGCGCGCCTGACAACATCAGGTTAAGCTATGCAACGAGTGAAGAAAATTTTGCGAAAGCAATTGAAAGAATACAATCATTTGTAAAGACGAAATTAGAGGGAGTACAGAATGAAGATAACTATTAACCAAGCAGCAGATTATGTAGGGGAGTCAGTAACGATTGGTGGCTGGTTGCTGCAAAAACGTGGTAATAACAACATACAATTTTTACAGTTACGAGACGGTACTGGATTCATGCAGGGTGTCGTCGTAAAAGCGAATGACGACGCATTATTTAAAGTAGCTAAAGATTTAACACAAGAATCATCAATGTATATAACAGGTGTTATTAAAACAGATGACCGCTCATCATTCGGTTATGAAATGGAAGTCACTGGCATTGATATCATTCAGAAAACTGAAGGCTATCCAATTACACCAAAAGAACACGGTCCTGAGTTTTTACTCGACCACCGTCACTTATGGTTACGTTCTAAAAAGCAATTTGCAGTAATGAACATTCGTAACCAAATTATTAAAAGCACGTACCAGTACTTTTACGAGAATGGATTTAAAAAAATAGATCCACCAATCTTAACAAGTTCTTCACCAGAAGGTACGACAGAATTATTCCATACGAAATACTTTGAAGAAGATGCGTATCTTTCACAAAGTGGTCAGCTCTATGCTGAAGCAGCAGCGATGGCACACGGTAAGGTGTTTACATTTGGCCCAACATTCCGCGCTGAAAAATCAAAAACACGTCGTCACTTAATTGAGTTCTGGATGATAGAACCAGAGATGGCGTTTTACGATCACCAGGACAGTTTAAAAGTACAGGAAGAATATGTAACGCGCCTTATTACTGACGTTCTCGCGCATTGCAAACTCGATTTAGAAATCTTAGGCCGTGACACAACAATTTTAGAACAGGTTGAAACACCGTTCCCACGCATCGAATACACAGATGCAATTCAGTTATTAAAAGATAAAGGTTACACGGATATTGAGTGGGGTGACGATTTTGGTGCGCCACATGAAACAGAAATCGCAAATCATTTCAGCCTGCCGGTCTTTATCCTGAATTATCCTAAAGAAATTAAATCATTCTATATGCCGGAAAACCCTGAAGATCCGCGCACAGTGTTGTGTGCAGATTTAATCGCGCCGGAAGGTTATGGTGAGATTATCGGTGGCAGTGAGCGTATTAGTGATTACGATACGTTAAAAGAGCGTATTGAAGCGAACAATTTAGATATGGATGCATATAAGTGGTTCCTGGACCTGCGCAAATACGGTACGGTGCCACACTCAGGATTCGGACTTGGACTTGAGCGTACAGTCGCTTGGTTATCCGGTGTGAGCCATGTAAGAGAAACTGCACCATTCCCAAGATTACTCAATCGTTTATATCCATAATTAAATCGCCATTTGGCGATTTTTTATTAAGGAGCAGATTTATGGAGAACACTTATATACAGCACATTAATATTCAAGTGAATAAAATTTTGTTTGATGAATACAAAAGACTGGGCCTAAACGAGGCCGCTCTTGTTGTGCTGATGAAAATTTTAAATGCATCAAAAGATAACTTTTATGATCTGGATGTCGAAACATTAGAGGCGACGACGTCACTCACGCATCCGGAAATTTTATCGATTATTCAATCATTAATGAGTAAACAACTCATTCACATGTCGACGAATAGAAGCGACGGACAGTACCAGGAGGTCATTGATGTGTCAGGTGTTTACGAACAGCTGGTGTCACTCATTATGACCACTAAAGAAGAAAACTCGAATGATTTACGCGACTTGTTTGAGTACATAGAAAATTTATATGGACGCGCGCTCAGTGCAACAGACTACCAGCGCTTAAACAGCTGGTTAGAACGTGAAGAAATCAATGCGTTATCAATAAAAGAGGCAGTGGACCTCGCATATAAAAATCAGATTACATCACTGCAATATGTGGAGCGCATTTTGCAAAATACTAAATCACGAAATCAAGAGGAATCCGACGAGCTCCCGATGATGGACTGGTTGAAAGGTGATACTTAATTGATTAGCAATAAAAAGACTTTAGAAATGATCAATGTCATAGACGAGATGTTTCCAGATGCAGAATGCGAACTTGTGCACGAGAACCCGTTCGAACTGACGATCGCTGTATTGTTGTCGGCGCAATGCACAGACAACATGGTGAACCGGGTAACTAAGGCATTGTTTGAAAAATATAAGACACCGGAAGATTATTTGGCTGTACCGCTTGAAGAGTTACAAAACGATATCCGGTCGATTGGGTTGTACCGGAACAAGGCGAAGAATATTCAAAGTTTGTGTAGAGATTTAATCGATAAATACGACGGGCAAGTTCCAGGAAACTATGACGACTTGGTTGGTTTGGCTGGCGTCGGCAGGAAGACTGCGAACGTTGTATTAAGTGTGGCGTTTGACGTACCCAGGATTGCAGTCGACACACATGTTGAGCGTGTTGCAAAACGTTTAGGGATTGCACGATATAAGGATTCAGTTTTGGAAGTTGAAAAAACATTGATGCGCAAAATCCCTGATGAACTTTGGAGCAAGACCCATCACCAGTTAATATTCTTTGGACGTTATCACTGTACGGCGCGCGCACCTAAGTGTGCAGATTGTCCGCTGCTAGCTGATTGCCGAGAAGGCAAGAAGCGTATGAAAGCGAAATGATGAAGTTAAGAGAGTTACGAGAACGGGCGAAAGAATTAGTTGATGTGGACGATGTCGCTGAGGTTGAGGCCCGAAGTTTATTGGTGGCGTTTGAGGCGTGCGTTGAAGAAATACTTGATGAGGCTGTTGATGATCAATCGACATTGTTGCCATTTAATTATGCTGAGCGGATGAATTATATTAAACAACAGCCCGCACGTTACCACGCGCGGGTTCAATTGTATGAAATCATTGACGAGTTCGATAAGAAATATGCGGTTTGGCGGGCGAGGCGACTACCTTGAGTTTAATAGGGTTTCTATCTTGCCGATGAGCGTTCTCGGTGGCGAGGTAACCCTGTTCAACGTGCCAACGAGCGTTCTCGTTGCAACGCTTTGGGTTGAACTGTAGCAGTGAGCGTTCTCGTTGCAACGCTTTGGGTTGAACTGTAGCAGTGAGCGTTCTCGTTGCAACGCTTTGGGTTGAACTGTAGCAGTGAGCGTTCTCGTTGCAACGCTTTGGGTTAAACTGTAGCAATGAGCTTTCTCGTTGCGACGCTTTGGGTTGAACTGTAGCAACGAGCGTTCTCGTTGCGACGATGAACCCCCAAAAACCAACAACACATCAAAAAACACACTTATCATCATCGGCCACATCGGGTCCGAACAACAATAAGTGTGTTTTCTATATCTATTCTGCATTCACTTCAATCTCGTAATTATTCCATCTAACGGATTCTGGCATCGTGAAGTCTTCGCCGTTATATGACGATACGTTTGACATCACGTCTCTGAAAAACCATTGAGGCAGGATCTGTTCGTTTCCGCCGACAAATGATGATTCGCCGCCGGGTCTGTCTTCATGGAATCCCATCCAGACGCTCATCGTGTACTCCGGGGTATACCCAACAATCCATGCATCACGACCGGAGTTATTCGGCAAGTTCAATTCTGCTGCATGTGCGGTGCCATAAGATGTCGTTCCGGTCTTACCGGCCATGTTCAGCCCATTAATATAAGCATTTGCCGCTGTGCCATAACTATAAAATGTGTGTTTCATCATGTCTGACATCATGTATGCTGTGTAGTCCTGCATCGCCTGATGTGAATGGTTCTGGAATTCAAACGCCTGCCCATCAGAAGTCACAATCGAGCGCAGTGTATGACTTTCGTTATATACACCTTCGTTACCAAATGCACTATATGCTTCTGCCATCTGTCTCGGGCTGAAGCGTGATTCGGACCCACCTAAAACGTCATTAAAGTTAATTTCGTAATCGCCACCGGAAATCTCTGAATAATCGAGTCCAACCTGGCCTGCAAAATTCATCACTGCAGCTTTCCCGTGCGCATTAATTACTTCTTCATATAACTTCACAGTTGGAATATTAAAACTCCGCATGACAGACGTACGCATCGTCACCTGCCCGTGCCCCTGGCCATCATAGTTATAAATATCAACGTCATATCCTTCAGGTGAATAGGCTTCCTCATCCTGAATTAAATAACCTGTACCTTTTTGCTGCAGCTCAATCGCTGGACCGTATGATAGAAACGGCTTCATCGTCGAACCAACGTTCCTCGGATACGTCGCCATGTTGTGTTTCACAATTTCCCTATAATCACGACCACCGGAAACTGCAGCGACGCCGCCGGTTTTCGTATCAAGCAGTATCGCACCCATATCAAAGTTATCAGAAGCGAACTTCTCACCACTAAAATACCCGCGATTATTCGTAATATTATACATGCGCAGTTGCGCATCAACATTCATATTCGTATAAATATCAACACCACTCGCGAGCACGTCGCCACTCGACATCTCTCCAAACGCGTCACTGTTATCAATCTCTTCACGAATTAAATTGACATACGCCGCATACTCCGGATTATCAGGATCTGTATCAATCCGCTCTTCCTCACTGCGCGGCACAAGATTCGCCGTAATATCAGTAGCGAGCGCCTGCTCATACTGTGCATCATCAATGCGTCCGTGATAATGCATCAGATAAAGTACCGTATGGGCACGATTTATTCCACGCTCGGCATCAATATATAAATTATGAATATTCGGTAATTGCGGCAGCCCAGCAAGATACGCCGTCTCCGCTAAATTCAGGTCATGCAGCTCTTTATTAAAATAATAAAGACTTGCTGTGCGTATCCCGTAAATCCCATCTGAGTAATAAATTTTATTTAAATACATCTCTAAAATATCGTCTTTCGTGAATTCCTGCTCGAGTCGGTAGGCGAGATATGCCTCCTGCGCTTTACGCTCAATCGACTTATCATCCGTTAGAAACACACGCTTAACAACCTGCTGCGTAATGGTTGAACCACCTTCAGCACCAAATCCGTTGGATATGTTTCTAAGCGTTGCACCAGCCAGGCGGATAAAGTCAATCGCGCCATGGTCATAAAACCTGTTATCCTCAACTGCAAGCACCGCATCTTTAACAGTGTCCGGAATCGCTTCAATTTCAATTAATTCTCTCGGCTGCTCTTGATGAATTTCAAACACGAAATTATCATATTGATCAAACACACGTGACGGCACGGGGTCATTCAGCTTTTCCTGATTAAACGCCGGTGCGTTTGAAGAGTAGTAAGCAAATAGAAACGTCCCGGCCATCAGCATGATTAATCCGAGTAAAATCGATATCAAAAAGGCACGTTTTAATATCGTGACCACATTGATTTTATGCTTGCTGCTACGTTGTTCTTGTATATTTTGTTCTGACATTAAAATCTCCTATGTAAAAAATAATTCATCCACAGCACTCAAGTAATCAATGCGCGGGTTTAACTGAATCGGTATTTGAATACTCGCATCCTTTATACTCTGATAAGGGATTGACTTGCGTCCATCTGCTTTAAAAACTTTCCAGTGCTGATAAAATGCTTCAAACGGATAAAGGAATGTGGCATCATGATAAGTGAATCTCATAATTAAAAATACAATGCCCCCGTGCTGCACACAGTGATGCATATGGTTTACTTGGTGCGCGTGTATGTTTATCATGGGAAACCTGGTTTTGTTACGCGTTTCCTTTGCTTCAAAATCTATATATTTACCTTTATATATACCGTTAAAGTCACTTGTAGAAGGCACTTTAAAATATGCTTCATCTATTTTAGCACGGTTGCGGGCAGGGTAGTTTACATGCACAACCTGCACAGGCGTCGGCTTTTTATGAATGACAGCGCGGTCTGTCCGCAGATAATACGCATTCGTATGTTCAAGATCTTTTTCAAGTGTCATCCCACGTGCTGCATAGTCCGTCTGCTCTTTATCAGCAATTGTTTTTTTAGGAACAGCTTGATTCGACTGTTTAATACCAGTTGGATATTTCATAATACAACCTAATTTCTATTATATATTTCGTGAATTAGACTAATCATAATTATATGAGGTGAGACGAAAGTGTCAAGAAACTATACCTACAATCACTATTTTAAACTACTCGACGAGGTCAATCAAAGATATGATAAAGTACGCGCAGGTCATACATATGAATTTGAAACAGAAATCGAACCTTTTCTAGAGAATTCTGTTAAAATTATAGAAGATATCCATCATGTGGATACAGACCGGCGATTCACCGAACCAAGCAAACAGCAGATGATTGCGATCTTTGAAGAACTGATTATGAGCTGTCACGCCGAGCGCATGAGTCTGCGCATCTTTCGTGAACAGACGAAATATATCAATATATGGTTAAAACATATTGAAGATAATCAGCTATAATTTAAACATATGATACTTTAACTTGAATAATTGGTATTTAATACATATAATATTAAAGACTGCTTTTAACGCTATACATGACACAGAAAATGATTTGGTAGGTGAGACAGATGAATGAAAATACTTTGAAGTTATCCGCTAAAGATATTTTCGAAAAAGAGTTTGAGAAATCAATCCGTGGTTTTAAGCCTATTGAAGTAGATAGTTTTTTAGACGACGTGATCAGTGACTATCAAAAAATGGCAGATATGAACAGTAATGTAAAAAGACTTGAAGAAGAGAATGCAAGATTGAAAAAAGAAGTTGAAGATTTACGTATCCGAATCGCTACGAATTCTAAATCGAAAGATTCGCATACTCAAAATAGTCAGATTGATATTTTAAAACGACTTAGCAATTTAGAGAAGAAAGTGTTTGGCCAAGCGAAAGTGAATTAATAATTTATTAATTATAGACACGGTATTCTGGTAATCGCTATGCTGAGCAATCAGTGTAGAGGAAAGTCCATGCTCACACGCTTCTGAGATGAGCGTAGTGTTCGTGCTTGACGAAACAATAAGTCAAGGCAGATCGTTTAGACGACTGACGGCGGTGAAATAACCTAAGTGTGTAAACATATGGTTAGATTAGCTATAAAAGTGCCACAGTGACGGAGCTTTTATAGAAATATAAAAGGTGGAACGCGGTAAACCCCTCGAGTGAGCAATCCAAATTAGGTAGGAGCACTTTCTTGAAGGAATTCAACGGATAGAAAGATATTACTTTTGTAATATAGACAGATGATTATCACCAATGTGCGAGTGTAACTAGTACACGCCAGCAGCACAGCGGTACAGAACATGGCTTATAGAATAACCGTAACTAGCTCAAGCACCCAAAATTAATTTTGGGTGCTTTTATTTGTTTAGTGTTGATTGTGAGGTTTTTATGGGGGGTGGCGTGCGGCAGCTTGGGATTTTGTGTGCTGCCGCACACAAAAGTGCTCTCCGTGTGCGGCAGCTTAGGATTTTTGCGTCTGTCGCACACAAAAGTGGTCTCCGTGTGCGGCAACTCTGGAATTTTGTGTCTGCCGCACACAAAAGTGCTCTCCATGTGCGGCAACTCGGGATTTTTGCGTCTGTCGCACACAAAAGTGTTCTCCGTGTGCGGCAGCTCAGGATTTTTGCGTCTGTCGCACACAAAAGTGTTCTCCGTGTGCGGCAGCTCAGGATTTTTG
>JBGYPO010000143.1:0-9274 GCA_041838435.1 Aliicoccus sp.
ATGGTAAATCTGAACATCTCAAAAAAATGGAACCTATTGAATATGGCGGCGACATGATAGACTTTGTAGATAAAGAATCATCAACATGGACTGAAATTCCAGTGAAGTTTGAAGCAGGTACACCAATGATCGCAGAAGCGATAGGATTTGGTGCAGCGATAGACTATATCACTGAAGTTGGACCAGAAAATATCACTGCATATGAAGACGAACTTACTTCATATGCGATGAAACGGATGCGTGAAATCGAAGGTATTGATATTTATGGGCCGGACGTGCGTGCAGGATTAATTACATTTAATCTTGACGGCGTGCACCCACATGATTTATCTACAGCGCTTGATGCAGACGGTATCGCAGTGCGTGCAGGTCACCACTGTGCTCAACCTCTGATGAAATTCTTAGGGGTGTCTTCAACGGCGAGAGCGAGCTTCTACTTTTATAACAATAAGGAAGAAATCGATCGTTTTATCGACAGCTTGAAGCGCACGAAGGAGTTTTTCGGCAATGAATTTTAATAATTTAAATCAACTATATCGTTCTGTAATCATGGATCATTATAAAAATCCGAGAAACAAAGGGTTTATAGAAGATGGTGATTTACACATCGATATGAACAATCCAACATGCGGTGATCGTATCCACTTAACATTAAATGTTGAAGGTGAGAAAATCGCAGATGCCAAGTTTGAAGGTGAAGGATGTTCAATCTCGATGTCGTCAGCATCGATGATGACAGAGGTTATCAAAGGTAAGACAATTGAAGAAGCTTTGCAAATGAGTGAAGAGTTTAGCAAGATGATGCTCGGTGAGGATTATGAAATATCCGAAGACATGGGAGATATTGAGGCACTGAATGGTGTCAATCAGTTCCCCGCACGCATAAAGTGTGCTACATTGACATGGAAAGCACTTGAACGCGGTGTCAAAACCGACATCGAATAATTTAAGGAGTGATCAACATGGTTAAAAACGCACCAGAAATTGGCGATTACAAATATGGGTTCCATGATGGAGACGTCTCAGTCTTCCGTTCAGATAGAGGATTGACTGAAGAAATCGTTCGTGAGATCTCTAATATGAAGGAAGAGCCACAGTGGATGTTAGACTTTCGTTTGAAGTCATTGAAACTATTCTACAAGATGCCTATGCCAATGTGGGGTGGAGATTTATCAGAGTTGAACTTTGATGAAATCACTTACTACGTTAAGCCATCAGAAAAGACAGAGCGTTCATGGGACGAAGTACCAGAAGAAATTAAACGCACATTCGATAAACTAGGTATACCTGAAGCTGAACAAAAGTACTTAGCAGGTGTTTCTGCTCAGTATGAATCAGAAGTTGTTTACCATAACATGGAAAAAGACTTGGAAGATAAAGGTGTAATCTTTAAAGATACAGACTCAGCACTGCGTGAAAACGAAGAGCTATTCAGAGAGTACTGGGCAACAGTTATTCCTCCAGCAGATAATAAATTCTCCGCTTTAAACTCAGCAGTTTGGTCCGGCGGTTCATTTATCTATTGTCCACCAAATGTAAAATTAGACACACCATTACAAGCTTACTTCCGTATTAACTCTGAGAATATGGGACAGTTTGAGCGTACGCTTATTATCTGTGATGAAGGTTCAAGTGTGCACTACGTAGAAGGTTGTACTGCACCGGTATTTACAACGAACTCGCTGCACTCAGCTGTTGTTGAAATTATTGTTAAGAAAGATGCGTATTGCCGTTATACAACAATCCAGAACTGGGCTAACAATGTGTACAACTTAGTTACTAAACGTACATTCGTCGAAGAGAACGGTACTATGGAGTGGGTAGATGGTAATATCGGGTCTAAAGTTACAATGAAATACCCGGCAGTTCACCTGCGTGGTGAAGGTGCACGCGGTATGACATTATCTATTGCACTTGCAGGTAAAGGTCAGCACCAGGATGCTGGAGCAAAAATGTACCACCACGCGCCAAACACATCGTCTACAATCGTCTCTAAATCGATTGCACAGCACGGTGGTAAAGTAACATACCGCGGTATTGTACACTTTGGCCGTAAGGCGACAGGTGCACGTTCAAACATCGAGTGTGACACGTTATTAATGGATGATAAATCTACATCAGATACAATTCCATATAACGAAATGTTGAACGACAACATCTCACTTGAACACGAAGCAAAAGTATCGAAAGTTTCAGAAGAGCAGCTGTTCTACTTAATGAGCCGTGGTATCGGTGAAATTGAGGCAACTGAAATGATCGTTATGGGCTTCATTGAACCATTTACAAAAGAATTACCAATGGAATATGCGGTTGAAATGAACCGTCTGATCTCGTTCGAGATGGAAGGCAGTATTGGTTAAAATATATTAATTATTTTTTACCCTTATCACTATTTTTTGGTGATAAGGGTATTATATTTATATATCAAATTTTAAGGAGAATCGCTATGGACTTAAAGCAATATTATGAGCATGCAATCAGTTTAGAGGACTATATTTCAAAAATGGAAACACATCAGGATAATTTAAAGCACGTGTACAATAATTTTGAATTACGAAAAGACAATGATTTATCAGAATTAAAAGATAAAAATCTTCGCATCCTTGTTATCACAGAAGATTGGTGTGGAGACGCAATGGTAAATGTACCGATACTCAAGCATATCGCAGAAGAAATTAATGCCGAAATTAAAGTTGTTTACAGGGATCAAAATGTAGAGTTAATGGATCAATATTTAACGAACGGTGGACGCTCGATACCGATTTTTATCTATATGAATGAAAATTTTGAGGAACTCGGTGTATGGGGGCCTAGAGCGGCGTCTGTCCAGCAGCTTGTGGATGATAGAAAAGCGTTATTACCAGATAAGGATACAGCTGAATTTAAGGCAGCTCAGCAAGAGTATATTAATGATTTGACTGAACAGTATCGTTCAAATGAAACGCTGTGGAACGAAATATATGAAAGTATCCGTGCAAGCCTGGTTAAAGTAGATTAAGTACTCACATATAAAGACAAACTAATTAGAGGTGAGCTATGAATGATTTTAAAATCACAGCACGCGGTGCAAGAATGTTACTCCGAACGACTGCACTTTTTTTCTCAGGCATTGTTGTCTCAATGTCGACATACATATCGCTTTTAATATACTACGATGTTCCCGCACTCACGATGGTAACTATATTCGCTGCATTGTTAATTGGGATATTCCTGATACAGGGTATATTGACACATGCGTATAACGATCTTGCTGACTTCAAGTCTGGTACAGATCAGCTTAGTCCGGCGATGTTATCCGGTGGCTCCCGTGTATTAATTGAGGATCAGATCTCTCATACGGCGCTTAAGTATATTACAATTGTCACTACATTTATAGTTGCATTTTTATTTATTCTGGCGATAGGCAGCGGTGCAAATCGTCTTGCTGTTTTGTTGGCCATCGGTTGGTTCACTGCTTTTAGTTATTCTGTACAACCCTTTAGCTTTTCGTATCGACCATTCATTGCTGAAGTATTTTCGTTATTTCCGTCCATATTTATGTTAACGATTGCAGCGCCATGGTTGGCACTTGGAGAAATACCGGTATGGGCAGTACAAAATGGTATTGTCAACGGATTATGGTTTATTGGATGGGTGCAAATCAGCGCGATTCAGGATATTTACTCGGATTCGCAGGCAACACCAAAGAAAAGAACAACAGCTGTGTATATGACTGAACGCTTTGGAATCGATAAAAGTATTTATGCGCCTTTGCTCTATTTCTCATTGATGATACCGGCTGCACTGTGGATTCTATTCACGCGTCCGATTGCCGGAATAATACTCGCTGTACTACTCGGGATTGTGTTTTATCTTGTAATAAACATCAATGCCAGAGATAATCATGATGTAGCACGAAGACTCAAATTAATATTAATAGGCGCGGGTGTAATTGCAATTACACTGGGATTGTTTATTTAACTCTATCTTAAGGAGTGAAGAACCATGAAAAAGAAAATACTGGCAGGACTTGCAACCATCACCTTATCTTTTGGTTTGTATCATACTGTAGATGCAGTACAGGTTGATCCTGAAGAGGAAGACTATGATTATACTGTAGATGATTTTTTTCCGCTCACACATAACTATCATGCTCAGTTTCAAGGAGAGGGTAATGAGTTTGCCACTTATGAAGTCTATTATGATTTCATTGATGGTGATTTTGTGCAAACACGTACGCTTTCAGGTACAAGTTTAGCCGAGATTTATGAAGTCACTGAAGATGCTGTATATTTATGGTATCAGGAAGGTGAAGTTTATATACGCGAGAACTTTATCTCGCGTGTGCGTTCACAAGTTGATGTACCACTTGACGTGCTCATAAAAGCGCCGCTTGAAGAAGGCCATTACTGGGAAACTGCACGCGGCGGTCGTGAGATTGTTGGTGTAAATGAAGCGCTGGATGTAGATGACACAACATATCATGATGTACTTGTTGTACAGGTGTATCCTGAGTTTGAACCGGCAGAAGATGAGACAGTCGAGATGTATGAATATTACGCCCCGGGTGCCGGACTTGTGAAAGAAGAGTATATTTCTACCGTTTCTGGGGAACCGTCATTTGAAGTTACAAGTGAACTCGACGGTATCAATACAGAAGGCTGGTATGAATCACTCACTATATATATACCAGACGAGCAGGGCATGTATTTACAGCCGGTTCAATATGATTTGTTCATAGAAACGAATGATTACATGCGTGAAGAATTCCGTTCGATATTTGCAGGTGAACATGAAGGTGTGCCACAAATTGCACCGGACGGGTTAACGATTAATCACATGTATACGCACTGGAACTATAACAGAGGTGACAATCGACTCTTTATAGATTTTTCCGATGAAATTACAGAATTGCGTGGATCAACGTTAGTGTTGATGACGATTGAGGCTATGATGCATACAATTCAAGATTACTATTATGGTGTAGATATTATTCCGACAGTAGAATATGAACCATTCCATGCCGATGGCATCCAGTTCTATGATGGCGAAGTGTATGTGCCTGATTCATCTTTAATTCAACAATAAGTTTAGTGCACCCTGTTTGCGTAATATACGCGGATAGGGTGTTTTTGTGCTGAACAGGGTTTCACATGCACCACTGCTGGAAATCTCATGCTGGTGCACGCACACACAGCTGTCAAACCCGTTTAGTGAATTATCATCCTGCTTCTAAAATATATTATCAACTTTACCGGTTAATAGAACCATCACTCCGAAGCCTTTGTGATACAATACTATCAGGTGATTTCAATGATTAATATTGGTTTAACTGGGTGGGGAGATCATGATGATTTGTATCCTGACGTAGACCAGAAAAAAGATAAATTACGTACATATTCTTCATATTTTCCAATTGTAGAATTGGATTCTACTTATTATGCCATCCTTCGTCAATCAACCATAGAAAAATGGTGTCAAGAGACGCCGGACCGTTTCAAATTTATTGTAAAAGCACATCAATATTTGACAGGGCATAGTGACTTCAGGCAGCATTATGACTCGATTCAAAATGTATTCTCAGAGTACAGGGAGATGCTTAAACCAATGCAGGCAAGTAATAAGCTGGCGTTCGTGTTACTTCAATTCCCACCGTGGTTTGATTGTACGATGAAGAATGTGAAATATGTACAATATGCGATTCAACAGCTCGCCCCATATAAAGTAGCGGTTGAGTTTCGCAACCAGACATGGTTTGCAAATGAGAATAAAGAATCAACACTTGACTTCCTGCATCGTCAAACGGTGATTCATAGTATTTGTGACGAACCGCAGGCTGGGATAGGCAGCATACCTTTCGTTAATCGTATCACAAATAAAACGGCCTTTATTAGACTTCACGGCCGTAATGTTGCGGGTTGGACGCAAAAGGATTTGTCTTCAGATGAGTGGCGGAATGTCCGCTATCTATATGATTATAATAGTGATGAGCTCAACTGGTTGATCGGGCAAATAAAAGTGCTCTCACATAAAGCAAAAGACATATATATTGTTTTTAACAATAATTCAGGCGGTCACGCAGCTAACAATGCATTTTCTTTAATGCGTATGTTAGATATTCAATATGAAAATCTTGCACCACAGCAACTCAAATTATTCTAGGAGCACATATGTATATTTTAATTTTAGTACTTATCGGTTTAATTTCAGCAATTGTCGGTGCGCTTGTAGGACTTGGTGGTGGTGTGTTCATCGTACCTCTGCTCGTTTTATTTGGTACCGAATTATCTTGGCTTGATGGCATTACACCTCAAATAGCAGTGGGTACATCGAGTGCTGTTCTTATTTTTATTGGGTTATCCGCTATGCTTGGCTACGGTAAGAAGAGTCAAGTTGATTTTAAAAACGGACGTACATTTTTAATTGGTATCATTCCAGGAGCTCTCCTTGGTTCGTATGTAAACCGCTTCTTTACTATTGAAGGCTTTTATTTATACTTCGGATTATTTTTAATTTTTATCAGTTTAGTTCTTATATTTAGAAGTAAAATTAGACCCTTCAAAATATTCCAAAATGAAAAATATATGCAAACGTATAAAGATCTTGACGGCACAGTATATCGTTATGGATTCTCACCACTCGTTGGGATTTCACTTACCTTTGTCGTTGGTTTTTGTACTGGGCTCTTTGGGATTGGCGGTGGTGCTTTAATGACGCCAATCATGTTGATACTCTTGATGATGCCACCAAAAATAGTGGTGGGGACAAGCATGATGATGGTATTTTTTGGTGGACTGGCTAGTGGGTTTGGCCATTTACTTCAAGGTAACGTTCATTTTTATTACTTACTATTTTTAGTACCTGCAGCATTTATTGGAGCGAGAATTGGTGTTACTATTAATCAGAGAATCTCATCTCAAGGTACCGTGATAGCGCTCCGTATCGTGTTGATGGGCCTTGGTTTATATATGATGACACAAACATTCTTTTAGGAGTTTTTAACAATGAATATAAAAATCTTTCATACGAATGACGTACATAGTACTTTTGATAACTATACGCGTATTACTTCTTATATTCAGGATATGAAACAAGCATATGGAAAGTCCATGCTATACGTTGATGTAGGTGATCATGTTGATCGGAGTCACCCTTTGACAGAGGCGACGCTCGGACAAGCAAATATATCAATGTTAAATGATGCAATGTGTGACGTAGCGACAATTGGAAACAATGAAGGTATTACGCTTGAAAAAAAAGATTTAGAGCAGTTATATGATTATGCTGATTTTGATGTGATTTGTGCGAATTTACGCCATAAAGACACACATGAGTTAATGTTTGAACCTTATGTCATCCGTGAAGTAGATAATGTAAGGATTGCATTTATTGCTGCAACTGTTGAATTCACACCATTTTATGATGCACTCAACTGGGAAGTATCTGGTGCGATTGATTGGATAGAGAAAGCCGTGAACGAAGTGAAGTATAAATCCGATATCATTATACTTATGAGTCACTTGGGACGTTATGACGATGAACTCATTGCTCAAAAAATGCCTGAAATTGATGTCATTCTTAGTGCACACACACATCACTATTTTGAACATGGTGAGTGGATTGGAAATACACTTATTGGTGCAGCGGGCAGATTTGGAGAGTACGTCGGTGAAATCACAATCGATTATTCTGATGGTCAAATTAGAAACAAATCGGCACGACTTATAGATGTGAAACTTTTAAGTTCAAAGCATGACAAGTCTTATGATCGGGGTAAGCAGCTATTAAGTGTTCCAGTGCTTGAGGATGCACAGCCCATTGAGCGTCGCTTACTTAGTACAAGTCGATTTATGACAGAGCTAAATGAGATTTTACTCAATTTCACACGCAGTCACGCTACGTTGATTAACACCGGTCTGATTGTTAAGCCATTTTATGGTGGGGAGCTGACATTATATGATTTACACACGGTGCTTCCACATGCAATTAATGCCGTTCGGATAAAACTCACTGGCCGTGAATTAAAAGAAGTGATTGAACAATCAGAAGAACATGAATTCCAAGATTCAATCGTTAAAGGGATGGGTTTTCGTGGTGATATATTCGGCCGTTTTTCCATGCATAATGTAGGATACATTACATCTAAGCGTGAGTATTTTATTTATAAAAATGGGTATCCGGAATTAATTGATGATCATGAAATCTATTATTTAGGTACACTTGATATGTATACATTTGGCCGCTTCTTTCCACAATTTAAGTCAGCAATAAAAGAATATTTAATTCCGGATATGCTCAGAGATATCGTGAAAAATGCATATAAAAATAGAGCGTAATCAACAAATTTAAAATATTCACTGGACAGAACAAAAATTCTCAACTATAATGAATCTCATAATTAAAACTGAATACTTACAATGTAGAGGTTGCGGGACTTATCAGTACATAACAGAGCAGGCATGCGATGAAGTTATGGAAAGGGAGTTTCGCCGAAATGCCATGGTGCACACATGGTGTTGGGGGTAAATTTAATAAATTTGCCACTGTCATGGAAATGGAGTACTACATCATTTATATATTTAACCATGATCCTTTCGTTGTATAGGATTGTGGTTTTTTATTTTGGGAGGAAAATATGGAAGAAATTTTAACTTGGCAGTATATGCCGCTTGTACCACCGTTACTTACGTTGATTTTAGTACTGGCGACGCGCAAAGTCGTACTTAGTTTAGGGGTCGGGATTATCACTTCTGCCTTTGTTATTGCGACGGGAGATGTTCTTGGCACACTCGGATTGATTTGGGAACAATTTGGATTAATTTTTGTGGATGATGGTGCAATTAATACATGGAATGCATTTATTCTTATATTTTTAGTCTTACTTGGCATGATGATAGCATTTATCAGTATGTCGGGAGGCGCACTGCAATTCTCTAATTGGGTGATAGGAAAAGTAAGAACGAGACGTCAGGCGAAATTACTTGCCGGTATACTAGGCGTCCTTATATTTATTGATGATTACTTTAGTGCATTAATGACGGGACAGGTGGCAAAGCCAATCACTGATAAACATCGGGTCTCACGCGCAAAGCTTGCATACATAGTCGATACGACCGCTTCACCGGTATCAGTGATTGCACCGATTTCATCATGGGGTGCAGGTATCATGGCACTGACAGCACCACTGCTTGTCGCAGCGAGTATAGAAACATCGGCATTTGTCGCATTTATACAGATGATCCCGATGAACTTATATGTATTGGCATCACTCGCACTCATGTTCATTGTGATTATA
>JBGYPO010000144.1:0-9298 GCA_041838435.1 Aliicoccus sp.
CCTTACCTGTACCGGTTATCAAATCGATATCCACACCACGTTCGCGTGCGACTTTCCGCGTGAACGGCGCTGCTTTAATACGCTTCGGTCCGGATGTTTCTTTTACTGATTTTTCTGCAAGGGGCTCATTTACCATTTTTTCTTCTTCAGTCGTCTCTTTTTTATCGGCACCGGGCTCCGGTGAATCTTCTGATTCAATCTCCAATATCACCGTGCCAACAGGAATTGTCTCGCCTTCCCCCACCAAAATCCTGCCAATTTTACCTGCGACAGGTGCGGAGAGCTCAGTCACCATCTTCTCTGTCTGGAGTTCTATTATCGGCTGGTCGCGCTTTACAGTATCACCCTCACTCACAAAGTAAGTGACGACGGTGCCTTCTGTCATGCCTTCACCAATGTCATATAACTTAACTTCTACCATGCTCATCCTCCTTTAGAAATCCATCACGTTCTGGATGCTCGCCATCACGCGCTCCGGTGTCGGCAAATAGTGTTTCTCGAGTGCCCAGAATGGAACATGGACATCTGGTGCTGTCACGCTTTCAATCGGTGACTTCATATATAAGAATGACGTGTCATTAATAATGCGAATAATATCGTTCGATAACCCGCCCGTCTGCTGTGCTTCGTGCACGATGACACATCGGTTCGTTTTCTGTACGGATTCTGCAATGATATCTCTATCCATTGGGTATAATGTTCGGAGGTCGATTACGTCACACGTGATGCCTTTATCCCGGGCCATCTCCGCTGCTTTAAGTGCTACTTTCATCATGGCGCCCCACGCAATTATTGTGACGTCGTCACCCTCCTCTGCGAGATGTCCTTTCCCGATTTCGACACTGTATTTCTCCTCGGGTACTGCGTCACGTGTACCGCGGTATAGTTTCAATGATTCTAAGAACAGTACAGGGTCTGGATCTTCAATCGCTGCAATTAACAAACCTTTCGTATCATAAGCAGTCGAAGGACATACAACTTTTATGCCGGGCATATGTGTAAACAATGCTTCCATACTGTCTGAATGGATTTCCGGTGCATGCACGCCGGCACCATAAGGTGCACGGATGACCATCGGCACGGTGAACTTGCCCATCGTACGGTATCGCATGCGTGTTGCCTGGGTCATAATCTGCTCGAATGCAGGGTACACAAAGCCAAAAAACTGAATTTCAGCAACCGGTCGCATGCCGTTCATTGCCATACCAATTGAAGCACCGACGATGCCGGACTCTGATAACGGCGTGTCCATCACGCGTGATTCACCGAAAGTATCTATCAGTCCATCTGTTGCCCGGAATACGCCGCCGTTCACACCAACGTCTTCTCCGAGTACGACGACGCTTTCGTCTTCATGCATCATCACTTCCAGCGCATCTTTTACAGCCTGGACAGGGGTTAGTATTCGTTCTTTACTCACCTACTCCGCCCCCTTTTCTAAAAATGACTTATACGACTCTTTATGTGCTTCAATCGTCCACGGGTTTTCTTCAAACATATGGTCGTATATATCGTCCACATTCGGTTTAGGCATTGCTTCGAATGCTTTAACCGCCGCCTCTATTGTTTCTTCATTTTCAGCTTCTATCTGTTCTATAAATCCATCCGATAAAAAACCATTCAGCTCCATAAATTTCTCAAGTCTGTCAATCGGATCGTTCAGTCGGTGTTTCTCATTCTCAGCATCATTATCGCGATACTTCGTCGGGTCATCCGCCGTTGTATGGGCACCGTAACGCCATGTCACGGCTTCAATCAACGTTGGACCTTCGCCGTTACGCGCGGCATCCACAGATTTCTTCGTCTCAAAATACACTGCGAATATGTCGTTGCCGTCAATACGTTTACCTTTCATGCCATAAGCAATCGATTTTTGCGCGACTGTTTCTGACTTCATCTGTTTCCATATCGGGACTGAAATCGCATAATGGTTATTTTGATTAAAAAACACAACCGGTGCCTTAAAAACAGCGGCAAAGTTCATGCCTTCGTGGAAGTCTCCTTCACTTGTGGCACCATCTCCGAAGTAACATATCGTTACGTCTCGCTCACCTTTATATTGACTTGCCATCGCTATGCCCGCACTGATTGGCAACTGTGTCGCGATTGGCACAGATGGCGGCAGGACTTTTTTGCCACTATCATCTATATTGCCTTCGACTCGGCCATTCCAGTTCGCAATCAAATTAAAGCTATTCGTAAATGTAAACATTGCTGCATGATCACGATAAGTCGGAAACATCCAATCGTTATCATCCAGTGCATACGCACTCCCCACCTGGGCTGCTTCCTGTCCACCGAAAAGTGGATATGTACCAATGCGTCCCTGTCGCTGCATATTGACTAATTTCTCATCAAGCTTTCGCATCAACTTCAGTTGTGTTAGAAACTTTTCGCAAAGTTCTTGTGTAATTTTGTCCTTATATGTGTCATCAAGTAACTGACCTGCCTGATCCATTACTTGAATAAGTGGAAATTGATCTTTTATAGACTGAGTCACATAATCACCCTTTCTATTCTTTAATCTGCCATTTCGGACGGCGTGTACGCGCATAGAAATTATTGCGGCTGCGCTGGTCCTCAAGCACGGCTTCAACCCTTATATTTGCAGCTTCTAACGTCGTTATATCGCGTGAATCGGCTTCTTCATATATCGAAGCGAGCGAATCATATATTGCTTTTGTTTTCTTCAGAACGCGTGAAGGTTTTGGTCCATATAGTTCGTCTGCAACCTGGATTAGTCCGCCCGCATTGACGATAAAGTCAGGCGCGTACACGATGCCTTTATCTTTTAAAACTTGTGCAATACCTGTTGTTTTTAGCTGGTTATTCGCTGAACCAACAACTGCTTTAACATTTAGCTGCCCGATTGTCTCTGCATTAATGATGCCGCCCATCGCACATGGGATGAATATATCAGCATCTACACCATATATTTCATCCAACGCCACTATCTCCAGTGTGCCGGGTGTATCTTCCGCTATGTGTTTGATCTCTGTAATCGCTGCTTTGTTAATATCCGTCGCATACACTGTCGCACCGACTTCAAGTAACCTGCGTACAATTTTAAACCCTACTTTTCCAAGGCCTTGGACTGAGTATGTGCGTAACCCCAGGCTTTTATCTTGGAATATATAATTATTCGTTGCTTCAAGTGCAAACAATACACCTTCAGCCGTCGGTACTGATGAGTCACCACTGCCGCCATATTCTTCCGGTATACCATTTATAAAGCGTGTTTCTTTCGCTGCTTCTACAAAATCATCAGGAACTGTGCCCATGTCTGTACCCGTATAAAAACGGCCGTTTAATGAATCGACATATTGACCGAATGCCCGGAATAATGCCGGTGTGCGATCTGTCTTCGGGTCACCGATAATGACTGCTTTACCGCCGCCAAAATCGAGCCCGGCAGCTGCGCATTTATGTGTCATGCCTTCTGAAAGTTTTAGTACATCATCAAGTGCTTCATCGACACTTGGGTACGGAAACATACGCGTTCCGCCTGTCGCCGGTCCGAGTGTCGTATCATGAATGGCGATGATTGCCTGCAGACCACTATGGGGATCATTGCAGAGTATCACCTGTTCATGGTTTTTTATCTTGTCAAAGAAATCGATTGCCTGTTCACTATGCATACTTGTCACTATCTATCCCTCCGTGTTGAGTTGTGCCTGAATTTTTTCTAATTGTTCTGCCATGTAACCTTTGGGTAAAATTGCTATTGTCACAGTCCCCTTACCAATGACGCCGAGTCCGTTGCTGACTTCTACATCAGTCGTAATTTTACGTGAATCAATTGATGCAAGGGTCGCTTTACATGTCACGAGTGAACCAAGAGGTGTCGGGGCAATGTGTTTCATTGAAACTTGTGCACCGGCAGACTCTTCAGATTCATCTATGTATGGCAAAATAAGATGCCGCGCGACTTGTTCCATGTGCTTGACCATTGATGCTGTCGAATATGCAGGATGGACAACTTCTCCGTCAAACGCTGCAAACATATCATGTGTCACAGTAATATCGAGTGTTTCCGACATACCGATTGTGAGTCCATCTTTCATAACGCGTCCTCCTTTTCAAACATTGCAAACGCTTTCAATACCGGCTAAAAAAACGTGTATGGGAACATTCACATACACATAAATCTAATTGGAAATCCATATTCATTATATTGGTCTCATGAAAAAAATGTCAATTTATTTCTGAAATAATGACACGAATCGCTCTGCACTTTGTGGCAGAGATCGTGATTTAAGCCAGATGATTGCGGACTTAGAGACGAGGTCTTCATCTGCAATAGGCCGATAAAAAATATTCGGGTACTGTCGCGATGCGAGTGCGGTTTCAGGCACAATCGATACGCCTATTCCCTGCGCGACTAGCGTGAGAAGCATTTCGACGTCCGGGCAGACCACACGCACATCCGGCTCCACGTCTGCACGTTTAAACGCCTCGATAATTGTTTCGTACTGCCCGGACCCGCTGACACGCTTCAACAACAGCAGCGGCAACGTCGATAAGTCGTGCGGCGACACCCGGTCTTTCGGCAGCCGGCTCAAATACGATTCGTGCGCCACCACAACATACCGCTCGTCAGGTAAGTGCGCGATATCGAAATCATCAAGTCCAATCGGCAGCCGCACAATTGCGATGTCAATCTCACGCGCACGTAACATCTCTGATAACCGATATGAGTCACCGTCGCGAATATCAAACGATACACCCGGGAAATGTTCCTGGAAGTATGCAATTTTTTCTATGACATGTTGAAACGATGATTTGACAGAACCGATTGCAAGTTCTCCAGAGAGACCTGCTGATGTCGCGCTGACTTCATTCACAATGTCATCAAACATATCAAACAGAAGCGACGCTTTGTTATGGAGCATCTGCCCTGCCTTCGTCAACTCCATCCTGCGACCGTTACGCTCGAATAACTTTACGCCGAGCTCCCGCTCAAGCCCCTGTAAGCTTTGACTTAGGGGCGGCTGTGCAATATGTAACTTCTTTGCGGCTCTTGTAATTTGTCCTTCTTCAGCTATCGTATTGAAATATTTTAGTTGACGCATATCCATATATCCATCATATCCTTAATATATACTTTTGATATATTATATATATTTTAAATATGTTAATTCAAGTGTTACACTGTAGAAAATAAGAAATACTCAGTCAAATCGTTTTTTTAATTTGTCTTGAAAGCGTTTTCTAATTATGAGGAGGACTATTATGCCAGCAAAAACCGGTAAAGATTACATTGAGAGATTACAAAAAGCGAACAACAACATTTATATTCACGGAGAACGTGTAGACGACGTGACCACACACCCGAAGTTTAAAGGCGTCGTTAAATCGATGGCGAAACTCTACGACATGCAGCATGACAATCCAGAGCGTATGTTGTACACGTCACCAACGACGGGCCACAAAGTCGGCAAAACATTTATGGTGCCGGAAACAATTGAGCAGCTGATTGAGCGCCGCGAAGCGATTATGGAATGGCAAAGTTTCACAAAAGGCTTGATGGGCCGTGCACCTGATTATTTAAATGCCGAAGTGATGACGATGTCAAAAGCCTATGATTTTTACGGTCAGGGCGAGCATAAATCATTTGCTTACAACGCGCTGAGATACGCAGAATATGCACGTGAAAATGATATTACATTGACACATACACTTATTCATCCACAGGTGAACCGTGCAAAGATTCGAGCAGAACAAAAAGATGCAAACATGGCACTGCACGTTGTTGAAAAAAATGATGACGGTGTCGTTGTAAGCGGAATTCGTTTACTCGCAACACAGGCGGCGATTACAGATGAGATTTTTGTCTTCCCGTCAACCGTTGTAAAGTCTGGTGCGAAGGATGATCCGTATTCTCTTGCATTCGCAATCCCGAACAACACGAAGGGCTTGAAGTATCTCTCACGTGAGTCATTTGTTTATGGTGAAGGTGAAGCAGACTTCAACCACCCTGTCGGTTCCCAGTTTGAAGAAGGTGACGCAATCGTATCATTTGATAACGTACTTGTGCCGTGGGACCGGGTGTTTATTCTGGAAGATTCTGAACTGTGCAACAAAGCCTTTGCCGAGACGAATGCCGTGACACATATGACACATCAGGTTGTGGCAAAGGATATTGCAAAAACTGAATTTTTACTTGGTGTGACGCTCAAACTGATGGATTCAATCGGCATTGACGGGTTCCAGCACGTGCAGGATAAAGGGACGGAAATCATGCTGACACTTGAAGCAATGAAGTCTCATCTCTATAAAGCCGAACACAACGCGAAGCTTGATAAATGGGGCATGATGACGCCGGACTGGGAAGCTTTGAATGCCGCACGAAACTATTTCCCGCGCGTCTATCCGCGCATGGCTGAGATCTTAAGAATATTGGGCGCATCCGGATTAATGGGTATACCGACGTATGAAGATTTCACAAATAAAGACATCGGACCGATTTTAAACCGTGCAATGCAGGGTAAGAATGTCGAAGGTTTTGAGCGCGTACAGCTGTTCCGCCTCGCATGGGATATGACGATGAGCGCATTCGGTGCGCGTCAAACGCACTATGAGTACTACTTCTTCGGAGACCCGGTAAAGATGGGCATGGCGTACTTTGACCAGTACAATAAAGAGCCGCTGATGAAATCTGTTGATGACTTTCTCAAGTCACAAAACGTAAAGCGACCGAACTTTTAAAGAGGAGTGTTCTTGATGGATACAAGAGAATTTAGAAATGCGATGGGACGTTTTGTCACTGGTGTAACGATTATAACTGCAGAAGATGACACAGGTACACACGGTATGACAGCGAATGCGTTTATGTCCGTGTCACTCGATCCGAAACTGATAATGATTTCTGTTGGGAACGAAGCGACGATGCTCGATAAAATTAAATCTGCACAAAAATTTGCGGTGAATGTTTTGTGTGACAATCAACAGGATATTTCGATGCACTTTGCAAAGCAGCTATTAAAAGAAGAACCCCTTGAGTTTGGCAATATGAGCGGCGTACCGATTATCAATGATGCGCTCGCGAACGTGGTGTGTGATGTCTACGCAGAATATTTGCTTGGTGACCATACGGTATTCGTGGGTGCCGTCAAAGATTTTGTTGTGCATGAAGGACGTCCACTCACATATTACAGCGGACAATACGGCCAGTACGATGTGCAAAACGATAAGTAAAGGAGTGATCGCGTGTCAGAGAAACATATGAAGTTAATCAACGAGCTGAAACCCGTCATGCACTATATTAATGGCGAGTTCGTGCCGTCATCTAATGGTGAGACATTCCAAAACATCAGTCCGTTTACGAACACCTCGATGAATGATATCGCGTCTGGGGATACTGATGATATTGATAAAGCCGTCACAGCAGCCGCTGCAGCATTTAAAGGTGAATGGGGCACGATGAAACTCGATGAACGCTTAGAATATATTTATAAAATCGGTGACTTAATTGAAGCTGAAGTTGAGGAAATTGCGCTTCTCGAATCACTGGATACAGGTTTACCGATTAAGCAGACGCGCAAGATGGTATCCCGCGCTGCCCTCAACTTTAAATTTTACGCTGATCAAGTGAAACACGTCATGTTCGGTGAAACATATCCGGTAGATGATGAGTTTGTGAACTATACGACGCGTAAACCGGTGGGTGTAGCCGGCCTTATTACGCCATGGAATGCACCATTCATGCTTGAAACGTGGAAGATAGCACCAGCGCTTGCAACCGGCAATACAGTCGTGTTAAAACCTGCGGAATGGTCGCCTTTATCCGCACAGCGCATTGCTGAGGTGATTGACCGTGCCGGACTGCCGAAGGGCGTCTTTAATGTCGTACATGGGATTGGTGAAGTCGCGGGTGACGCACTTGTGAAACATAAAGATGTGCGACTCATTTCATTTACCGGCGAGACGAAAACGGGTTCATTGATTATGAAAAATGGTGCGGATACCTTGAAGCGCTTCTCAATGGAACTCGGCGGGAAGAGTCCGATTATTGTCTTTGATGATGCGGATTACGAACGTGCGCTCGACGCAGTCATATGGGGTATTTACTCGTTTAATGGCGAGCGCTGTACGGCAAACTCACGCCTGTATGTCCAGGAATCCATTAAAGATAAGTTTATAGAGGATGTGAGGTCACGTATTGAGCGAATAAAGGTCGGCGATCCACTCGATGACGACACAGATGTTGGCCCGCTCATTAAAACGGAACACTTCGAGAATGTGACGCGTTATATTGAGCTTGCAAAGGATGAAGGGTGTGAAGTGATTCAAGCGGATGTGCCTAAGTCGCTGTCACGCGGAAATTTTGTGCCGCCAACCCTGCTTGTCGGTGCTGAGAATCACATGCGCATCGTACAGGAAGAAATCTTTGGACCCGTCATGGCGGTCATGTCATTTAAGAATGAAGCTGAAGTGATAGAAAAAGCAAATGACGTTGAATATGGTTTAGCGGGTTATGTTTGGACGCGTAACCTTGCACGTGGTCACCGTGTGGCACAGGCGATAGATGCGGGAATGCTCTGGGTGAACTCACAAAATGTTCGTGATTTACGCACACCATTTGGTGGTGCTAAAAACAGCGGTATTGGCCGTGAGGGTGGATTTTATGCCTTTGATTTCTATACAGAAATTAAAATTATTCACGTGGCAATCGGAGACCATCATATTCCGAAATTTGGTAAGTGAGGAGGATTGTCATGAATTTTAATATAACGCGCGCCGGTCGTGCTGTCTTTCATGTCACTGATTTAGAGGCATCAAAAGCTTTTTATGACGCGCTTGGTTTTATCGAAACTGAGAGTGATAGCGAGAATGTCTACTACAGGGCGATAGAAGATCACGCGCATCATTGTCTGCATTTGAAATTAAATGACACCGCTGCTGTTGAAGTTATTAGCTTTAAGGTTGGCAGCGAAGATGATCTGGATGCCCTGCACGCGCACTTTATCGGTGAGGGTAAACGCGTGAAGTGGATGGATAAAGGTACTCAGCATGCTTTAGGTCGGACACTGCGTGTAGAAGACATTTCAGGTATCACCATAGAATTTTATTTCGAAATGACGCATGTTGAGCGCATGCTGCAGAAATTCCATTTGCATAAGGGTGCTAAAGTTCAGCGCATTGACCATTTTAACTGTGCTGTGCCGGATGTGGATGTCGCGTTTGATTACTACAAAACATCGCTCGATTTTAAATGTTCAGAGTTTACATCAATTAAAGGGTCTGAAAATATTTGGGCCACATGGCTGCATCGTAAGCCTGGTGTGCATGACGTCGC
>JBGYPO010000145.1:0-5301 GCA_041838435.1 Aliicoccus sp.
CTTTAACCTCATGTACTTCTGGATGACTGTCGCTATGCACTTTAGATATCGCCTTGGTGTATAAATCAAGTCGCTCACTATTATCACTCATATACGCTTTTAGATTATCCATCCTCATCGCTCCTTTTCTAATTACCTTAATTATATTGGTATTAACCTGATAAAAAATTGATGGTCATCAAGTTTAGCCAAAATGTTCTTATGAATTGAATATTATGATAGATAAAGGGTAAAGTGTGAAAGAATTATACGCTTAAATTTTGAAGACATCTGGAGGATATTACTATGAAACGCAAATCGACTTATGTTGGACTGCCTTTAATCGCAGTACTCGCAATTGGTTTATCGACTGAAGATACTGCTACAGCAGAAGACCTGACAATCGATGATTTAATCGAACAGGCTGCCGAAGCAGAAGAGGCTCTTGGAGATCACTTTATTGAGTTAGAGATTATGACAGAGTTTGATGGTGAAGAGGAAGTCGGGTTTTCAAGACAATGGATGAAGCGTGATGGTGACGTTATGATGACACGCATTGAAACTGGTGTTGAAGGGGATATGATGGTCATTGTTGATGATGGTGAGGAGGCGATTCTTTATGATGAATTAAATGAATTCGCACACCGTTTATCAGATGAGGAAGCGAGTATATTTATTACAACACCAGCAAGTTATCTAGAGTCTATAAGTGAAATTTATGACATTACAATTGAAGGTACAGAAGAAGTCAATGGTAGAGAAGCCTATCACCTTGTTTTAGAGCCGGGTGAAGTGTATCAGGAATTTGTGGAAGAAGATGCAGTATTTGAGGTTTGGGTCGATACAGAATATTTCATCGTCATAAAGCAGTATGAAGAAGATGCGATGTTTGGTAATTACGATTCAGAATTTGTGGAATTCGAAGAAAATGCTGATATTGATGATGAATTATTTGTACTTGATTTACCTGATGACATTGAAATTGTTGATGGTCTATATAATTTTGGAGCTGAAGATTTTGACTTTGACTTCGATGAAGAAATTGAATTTGATTTAGAAGAAGAAACTGAGGAAGATGCAGACGTAGAATAATTTATAAATAACCAAGCCTCTAAAAAATCAGTCATGATTTTCTAGAGGCTTTTTAGATTAATCCTTATTGATCCACTCTACTATTTGCTGACTCGCATCATCTGCTGCTATATCAGTGACATCGAGCTTTAAATAATTCTTTTCTTTAATCTCACCATCATAGGAGTTCAGCCGGTGCTTCTTTGCAGAAGTGACTAATTCATTGTATGAGTAATCAATATCACGCTTTGACGGCTTTTTCTCTAAACGGTACTCTGATTTATTGCGTTCAATCCGTGTTTCAAGTGTTGCAGTTAATTCAACAAAATAGAGCTCACGTTCTGATTGTTCAAAAATAGTCTTTACTTCTTCTATGCTTTCCCAATCACTCTCTAAATTAAATGCCCATACGAATGTAAATATAATACCCGGGTGGCTATCATTTTTAGAAATATGCTCAAAGATTCCTAAACGTAAATCATGTGATAATCTAAAAGTATCCGCATTCCAACCGATAAAAGGCCAAATTGCATCAAGCGTTACATGGTTGTGGAACAGGGGTATACCGAGCTCATGTCCAACCTTCTCACCGATTGTCATTTTCCCAACTGCCTGGGGACCAAATATTAAAACAACTTTCATATTGTCCCTCCAGTTGACTCATTATTTATTTTTCTAATGCAATATTGATATGTGCTAAGTGATGATTCTCATGCCATGATAATTTTGCCATTTTAGTAGCCACGCTGACTTCTCCGCCACCTTGTAATGTGAATACGCGAGTCAGTTGATCTTCTCGTAAATTCTTTCCAATTTTGACAATGCGTGCATTGATACCTTCTAATATTTGAATCGATGGTTCAATCGGAAGTTTGCTATCTGCAAGTTCCGCCCATTCGTCTTGATTAAACTTTGGCACAGATGGATTGTCATCTGTTAAAGCAAGTTTTAACCGATGGAACATTGTTAATTGTGAATCTGCAATATGGTGCACGAGCTGACGCACTGTCCACGCATCATCGCGATATCTTTTCTCTAAATCCGCTTCGCTCAATCCATCTACTGTCGCTCTTAAGCGCGTTGTATAGCTCTCTGTATCTGCTATCCATTCTTTTATGTCATCTAAAGTGACATTGTCCGGCACATCTAATTTACCAATCGGAAACTGTACATCCATGATTGAATCCCACTCCCTAAAAGTATTTATGTCTACTCATCTATTATCTAATAACAAACTTAAAATTGAAATATTAACGATTATAATTTCTCTGATATACTATATACAGTGATTATTAAATAGGAAGTGTATGCATGGTAGAAAAGTTTAAGCGGGAATGGTTAACAGCTCCGGGAACTAATATTATAGCAGGGATACTTGTTGCAGTTGCATTAATTCCAGAAGCAATTGCATTCTCTATTATAGCCGGTGTGAATCCCATGGTCGGTCTGTGGGCTTCATTTATGATTGCAGTCATTATATCGTTTGTCGGTGGTAGGCCGGCGATGATTTCTGCAGCAACAGGGGCAATCGCACTCCTCGTCGTTCCATTAGTCAGTGAATATGGCGTTGATTATTTGCTCGCTGCCACAATACTGATGGGTGTCATTCAAATTATATTTGGTGTATTAAAGGTCGGTAAGTTGATGAAATTCATACCAAACTCCGTCATGATCGGATTCGTCAATGCACTTGCGATTTTGATTTTTATGACTCAGCTTCAACACATTTTTGGGATTTCATTTGATACATACGTATATTTTGCAGTGACGCTACTCATTATTTACGCTGTTCCACGTTTCTTTAAGAAAATACCAGCACCACTCATTGCGCTCGTAGTGCTAACTGGTTTTTATCTTGTCTTTGGTTCAAATGTTGGAACTGTCGGTGATATCGGTGCAATCGAACGTTCTCTTCCAAGCTTCTTTATACCTGATGTACCATTTACAATGGAAACATTCATGATTATCCTGCCATTCTCTTTATCAATGGCCGTTGTTGGTTTAATTGAGAGCTTACTTACAGCACGCATTGTCGATAACGCGACTGATACGTATAGTAGTAAAAACAAAGAGTCACGCGGTCAGGGTATTGCGAACTTTATCACTGGATTCTTTGGTGGTATGGGTGGCTGTGCGATGATTGGACAGTCGGTTATCAACGTTCGTGCAGGAGCTACAACACGGCTTTCAACATTTACAGCTGGTGCGTTTCTGATGTTCTTAATTATTGTTTTAGGAGACATCGTTGTAGATATTCCAATGCCAATTCTTGCCGCAATTATGATTACAGTGTCAATTGCAACTTTTGATTGGGGTTCATTTAGATTTTTACAAAAAGCACCACGCTCAGATTCGTTTGTTATGTTAATTACAGTAATACTTGTGTTACTCACGAATAACTTAGCAATCGGTGTTATTGCAGGTGTTATCTTCAGTGCATTATTCTTTGCAACGAAAATTTCAAAAGTTGATGTGTACATTGAAGAATTAACGGATGTTATCAATGTACGTTTCCAGGGACAGATTTTCTTTGCTTCAATTGACACAACGATTGAGCAGATTAACTTTAAGAAATATGATAAACCAATCCAGCTGGATTTTAGTGAAGCGCACCTGTGGGATGATTCTGCAGTAGATGCAGTAGACACGATTGTCAGAAAGTATGAAGAGAAAGATAATACCGTCTACGTGCATAAATTAAATGCAGACAGTCATAAAATTATTAAAGAGTTAAGTGAAATCAATGAACAACATCTAACACAGTAAGGGAGATGTAACGTTATGTACAAAAATATATTACTTGCAGCAGATGGCTCTGATAATAGTTTTCGTGCTGCACAGGAAACGATAAAACTACTAAGTGAAGATTCTGAAGTCACCATTCTCAATGTACTTGATGCAAGTAAATCTAAAGATGAAGTGTTGCACAGCGCCCCGTCAGAAAGTATCGGACGTAAGCGTAAAGAAAAATTATCGAAAATAGAAGCGTTATATCGCGAGAATAACGTGACGTATGATGTTCAATTCGCTCAAGGTATTCCAAACGAAACTGTTGTCAAGCATGCGAATAACGGTACATACGACATCGTCGTACTCGGTAGCCGAGGTTTAAATACCTTACAAGAAATGATGCTCGGCAGTGTGAGTCATAAAGTAACAAAACGCTCTGATATTCCCGTGTTGATTGTAAAATAGTTTAAGTAATTAAGAAGCATATGAGAAAAATCTCATATGCTTCTTTCATGTTATATTCGAATGACAATGTTACGGACAAAGAAGTGGTGGAGAACTGCAATTACGATTACCAGAACGATTGATGTAACAAGTATACCGACACCTTCAGTCAGTCCTAAGAGATCTACAAATAATGGATCTACAATTCCAGTTGCATAGCTGCTAAACACAGTAATTATTATTGCTAATGCACCAAGCCACCCATTCCGGTAAAACCCGGTACCAATTAATGTTCCTGCCATATAGCCACCGAACGCAATCACAAAACTCGTAATCACATTCATCACAGGGTGCATGTTCGCACGATGCTCCAATGCCTCACTCCCGACAAAAGGCAGCAGGCTTACTAAAAATCCAATCAAAAGTACTGCTGCTGTAAGCAGCACGGTCACACCGAAACCAGACATTAAATTCGCTTTATAAAATTGTTTTCGTGTAATGCCGAGCGTTATACCCCATTTTATATAATAGCTTCCAACAATGATTCCCATTACAAGAAGAAATATACTATTTGCATTCAACCCGATTGATGTGTAGGACATATCATCAAGTTCTGCACTTCCAAATATTAAGAAAATGCCCACATATACCACTGTAAATATTGGAATGTACCAACACATACCAATAATCCCGGCCCAGCTTAAATCTACTGTTGCATTTTTAAGTCGATTATTTTTCATTTATTATCACCTTCCTATTCGTCTTCCGTCATATTTATAAATAAATCTTGTAGTTTTACCGGTGCATACGATATGTTCAATGTCTCTAATAATTCTTGATCAGTCTCAGACACATGACCTAACACCGATGCTGCTTTGGTCGGACCCAACGTGCGTGAATGCAGTACTTTTTTATCCTGGGTATAGGTATTAACCGATTCAATACTTCCTGTCACTTCATATCCACTCTCTAAAAATTCATCGACCGATTCATTAATCAACACTTTACCGTGATGAATAATGACGACTTCATCAAACAAATAATCCATTTCAGACACAATGTGTGTGGATAGGACGA
>JBGYPO010000146.1:0-2848 GCA_041838435.1 Aliicoccus sp.
CTTATCGACGATCTATCTTGGTATAAAGCAAAGGTTAGTAGGTTGGAACGTGAGAATGAGAAGTTACAAGGTAGGTTAGATGAATTTTTAGAACATGATTATGACAATCAAAAACTATACAAAGAAAATCGTAACCTTCTATCCGAAATCTCCCAACACATCGGCAATAAACCATCGAGCAACACGTATAAGTATTTTAGAGAGAAGTTGGATGGTATTGGGATTAAGGAGGGTGAATAGACATGGCATATGAGTATGAACGAATAAATAATATAGGTTGTGTGACTTCACCAATTAGAACAGATCAAGCAGTTGAAGAACTAAAAGAAGTGTATCGCAAAGCAAAGGCGTTTGACCGAATAGCAGAAGTTCATAGCGATAATGACCTTTACAGTGATGAATACGTATTGGAGACCATACAAGAACAGATTGATAAAATGGAGCGTGATTAGATGGCTTATGAATATGAAGGTAAACTACTTGATTATGCTAGTGGTAGCAAAACATATGAAGAATATAAAGCAATGTCACAGGAGCTACAAGAAGTTTATCACAAAGCAGAAATTTTAAATAAGATAGTAAATATTATAAAAACTGGTCGTTCATTAAATTCAAACATTGATTTTGAAATTATTGTATTAGCGATAGAACATGAATTGATATATTTGGAGGACAAATAAATGGATTATAAAAAGAGTTTTACAGATGCAACTAAAGCAACGATGAAGAATGGTGGTAAAGATATAGCAACTAAGGTTGTGCCAGTAATTTTAGCTGGTGTAGGAAGTATTATTGTGGGAATTATTAATCAAGAGAAATAAGAGGAGAGAAAATAATATGAACGAATTAATCAAGCAAGTAGAAGAATGGTCAAAAGATAAAGGGTTAGATAAAGGTAATCCAGATAGACAAGCACTGAAATTCTATGAAGAAGCTGGAGAAGTTGGCGCAGCATTATCACGCAACAAACTAGACGATTTAAAAGACGGTATAGGTGATACAGTCGTTACTTTAATTATATTGGCACAACAGCATGGAATGACATTAGAGGAGTGTTTACAGTACGCGTATGACGAGATTAAAAACAGGAAGGGACGCATGATAAACGATACCTTTATAAAGGAAAGTGATTTAGATGGGAACAGTTAAAAATATGGTAGGGTATCAATTTAATGGTTGTGAAGTTTTAAAAAGAAGTGGAACGAATAGTGATAATAGAGCTAAGTGGTTATGTAAGTGTAGATGTGGAAATAAGTTTGAAACTACTGGCAAATGTATTAGAAATGGAGATTCACAATCTTGTGGTTGTTATAGAAAAGAAGTAACTAAAAAGCGCGGTAAAAAGAACACAACTCATGGTGATACCAACACAAGACTATACCATATATATCGTGGAATGAAAGCAAGATGTTACTATACTGAATCACAAAATTATGAAAAATACGGCGGAAAAGGTATAAAAATTTGTAAAGAGTGGCTTGATGATTTTATCGTTTTCAAAAAATGGGCACTGGATAATGGTTATACTGAAAACTTATCTATAGATAGAATAAACAACGAGAGAAATTACGAGCCTGATAATTGCAGATGGGCTAATTATAAGATACAAACACGTAATAGAAGTATCACAAAAAGAGCAATGTTTCAAGGTGATTTGATGACACTAGGTGAGATAGTAGAAAAAACTGGTTTATCTTATTCAACAATTAATTATAGACATAAACACGGAGTAGATTTTGATGCGCCAAAAAGAACAATCAAACAGTCAGACATCAAAGGATAAAGATATTTTAGAAAAAGTTAAGGAAGTGTTACAGCGTGACTGAACAGAATAACAACTTTGCACATGACCACGCAGTACCTTACGGATATGATGAATCAACCGAAACACAACAAGACAATAAATCATACCTAATCAAAACTACAACACATATAACAGGTGAAGTGTTTCACGACGTGATACCGATTAGAGATAATGAACGATATAAATTTGTAACTGCAGATACTAGGTATCAAGCGATAAACAAGTTTAAGGATATTGAACATATATCAGAAGATAAAGTAAGGGGGAAGACCAATGAGAATACTTAAAACACTACTAATTATTACCCTATACGAACTAAGCAAATACGTTACGAATGAAATTATTACACGCAGACAAGCAAACGATGCGGTGGATCAGCCGTGTGATTATGAGGTAGGTGGAGGTATTAGATGATAGTAATTGAGCGATATGATATTCGAAAATTAGAGGACTATATACAAAACATTAAGCAATATCGTAAACAGTTGCGTTATAGAGAGTATGAACTGTTAGAAAACCACGAGGTCATCAATACTGAAGGTGGCAAGTCTAATATGCCAGGTAGACCAGTTGAGCAAGAGGTAATGAAGAAGATGAAGGACAAGAAGTATAACAACCTTCATAATATTGTAAGAGGTGTGGATAGATTACTAGACGAGTTGGACGAGCAGTCATTGGAAATGATACGCCTAAGATACTGGGATTGCCCTATAGACTGCAATCAATGGGAACAGATAGCTGATAGGTTCTATGTAAGCAAGACTACTATATTAAGAAGAAGAAACGCTATGCTAATTAAGCTGGCTGAATATATCGGGTATGTATAGGAACGGACTTACACCCTATTTAAGTCCATAATAAACACGTCTATTATGATATTATGGCCTATTGATTCAGAGGTACATTATAAATAAACAATACTATATTATGCTCGATGTGGTAACGAGGTAAAACAACTACCACAAACTATATTATATTGAGGCACATCTTTCGTGATTAAGATGTGTCTTTCTTTTTGTTGTCACAACATAAGCTCAAACATTA
>JBGYPO010000147.1:0-6450 GCA_041838435.1 Aliicoccus sp.
AGACTTTATGGGACATTAGATCCTGGAGAATATCGTATTGTTAAAGAAGTATTGGACGTTTTTGGACCCGGACAATACGAAAGGTTCCCGTTAAGTGCAGAATTTATTATTGAATAAGTAGATAAGGTTCTTTGATGAGCGCGGCATGTATTGCTGCGTTCATTTTTGTTTTGGTGTGGAGGTTCGTTAGATAACAGGTCTACTTGGTCAGCGAGCGTTCTCGTTGGTTAGATAACAGGTCTACCTGGTCAACGAGCTTTCTCGTTGGTACACCAACACGTCCCCCGTAGCAGTGAGAACGCGCGCATAACAACATCACTGTATTATCTATGTTTGAATTCTGTATAATGAATACAAAGAAACCATATTGAACAATACAAGGGATGTGCCATGATTGGATAGGACCAGAATGTTAAACATGCTCGAAGAAATCGTTAATATTGACAGTGGCTCTTATGATAAACAAGGTGTCGATCAGTTTGGGCGATACTTAATAGAGCGCTATGAAGGTCTCGGATTCACGTCACAAACGACTCAGAACGACACGATTGGTAACCACATCATTTTAAAACACCCCGAAAGTAATCAACAAGATATTTTAATCCTCGCGCATTTGGATACTGTTTTTAAATCAGGAACTGCTGAGGAACGTCCGTTTAGAATTGAGAACAACCTTGCATTCGGGCCTGGTGTAATTGATATGAAAGCTTCACACGTCATGCTCTACTACGCCATGCTTGATTTAATTAATGAAGGCGCACTCGATATCATCAAAAATCTTGTTATTTTCTTTAACAGCGATGAAGAAATCGGATCAATGAATTCTCGTAAAACGATTGAATCTTTATCTAAAGATAAAGAGTATGCGCTAGTGCTTGAACCTGCTAGAAAAGATGGTTCTATTGTCTCATCTAGACGTGGCACAGGAAAATTTGAATTGAATGTCATTGGGAAAGCCGCGCACTCTGGACTGAATCCTGAAAATGGCGTCAATGCAAACATAGAGCTTGCACATAAAATTATTGAAATTGAAAAATTATCAAAGCCATCTGAAGACCTTCATGTGAGTGTCGTGCAGATTGAAGGTGGAGAAGCTTCAAACATTATTTCCCCGAGCGCCCAAGCAACTATAGATGTTCGGATTTCTACTTTAGAACAAGGTTTAGAAGTTGAAGCGCAACTGTTGAAGATAGCGAATCATCCGACGCTTGAAGGTACAGAGGTAACAATTAATGGTGAAATCACGCGACCACCTATGCCTCATACTGCAGAGATTGCTGAAACTGTTGAAATGATTAAGTCAGAAGCAGAGAAGCTCGATATTTCTCTACATGATACATTTGCAGGCGGCGCTTCAGACGCCTCGTTTCCAGCAGCATATGGTGTGACAACAATTGATGGGCTTGGACCTATTGGCGGCGCCCAACATAGTGATGATGAATACTTAGAAGTCGATTCTCTATTTGAACGCACACAGCTCTTTATTGAAACGCTTAAGTCCCTCTCAACAGAACTTAAAGGAGAGTCACAATGATTACATTGATTCAAAATGCGGACATCTATGCACCGCAAAAACAGGAAGCACGAGAAATGCTGCTGATGAATGACAAAATTATTCAAATTGGAAACATCAATACCACTGCCCTACTTAAGTCTGGTATGGATATCAATGTTATCGATGCGAAAAATCATATTGTGACGCCAGGATTCATTGATCCACATATGCACTTTATCGGTGGCGGTGGTGAGAATGGTTATGCTTCACGCACGCCTGAAGTCATGTTATCTACGCTGGTTGAAGCAGGTATCACTACTGCTGTTGGGCTTCTTGGCACCGACGGCACGACGCGTCATATGGAAAGTTTGCTCGCCAAAGCACGTGGCCTTGAAGACGAAGGCATCACCACTTATATTTATTCTGGGAATTACGATGTCGAAACACCCACTCTTTTTAAAAATGTTAAGGATGACATTATATTAATCGATAAAGTAATCGGTGCCGGTGAAATTGCGATTGCTGATTCACGTTCCAGCGCACCAACATTTGACGAACTTGCCCGCCTTGTATCACACGCGCGTGTCGGCGGGATGTTGAGCAATAAATGTGGCGTCACACATTTTCATGTGGGACCAGGTAAAGAGTATCTTTCCTTATTGCACAAACTAATCGACGACACTGAAATCCCAGCGCAGAATATCTATGCAACGCATATTACGAGGAGTATTGCTTTACTGGATGATGCGATTAGACTCGCACATAAAGGGGCATATGTAGATATGACCTGTGAACACAGCACAGTGGATTACTTAAAGTATTATGTCGAACACGGTGGAAATCTATCACATCTCACTCTGTCTTCAGATGGTAATGGTAGCTTGCCTAAATTTAATGAAGACGGTCAGCTAGTTGGATTTGGTGTTGCCAAGCCGCTCACATTGCTCCAGACATTCAGATATAGCGTGATGGCTGATGTTTTATCACTTGAAGATGCACTTAGATTAGTGACATCAAACACGCGAGATGTGTTAAAACTTCAAGGTAAAGGTCAGTTGAAAGTAGGGTTTGATGCGGATGTGCTCATGTTTGAACGTAAGAATCTTACATTGAGCCATGTTTTTGCCAAAGGTAAGCAACTGATGTACAATCAACAAATCATTGTAAAAGGTACATTTGAATAATCTTTAACAATGATTGATGGTATCAAACGTTTATAGTAGAAAAGTGACTAAATATCATGGTATATTTGTATAGAAATGAAAATGTTTTTTGATTTTCAATGAGAATAGGTTATTTATTGAAGAATGTATTGTTATGACTCAAAAAAAGGGGAGATACATAATGAAAAAGTATTTACTGACTGTAGTTGGTGCAGGTGTACTTTTATCTGCGTGTGATTTAGATTTAGAAGGAATTGGTTTATTACCAGGTTCTGATGACGAAGACCAAATTGAAGAAACGGCTGAAGATACGACGGATACTGAAACAGATACAACTGAAGATACAGAAGACGAAACAGATGTAACTGAAGAAGACCCAGATGTTGAAGCGGATGCGGATGCTGACGCCGATGCGGATGCTGATGCGGATGCCGATGCTGACGCTGATGCGGACGCTGATGCTGATGCTGATGCGGATGCCGATGCGGACGCTGATGCCGATGCTGATGCCGATGCTGATGCCGATGCTGACGCGGATGCTGATGCCGATGCGGACGCTGATGCCGATGCGGATGCCGATGCGGACTCAGATGCTGATGCTGATGCGGACTCAGATGCGGATGCTGATGCGGACTCAGATGCGGACTCAGATAGCGAGCCGACGAATCAACTTGCAATTGATGATCAAGATGTCGCATCAATGTTCTTTACAACACTTGGAGACGTACCAACTCTAGAAGAAGTGTCTGGTATTTCTGAAGGAATGACACAAGTTGATGTCGAAGACTTATATGGTGCGCATGAAGATGCTTATTTGTTCCCAGGCGCTGCTGAAGGTGAAGAAGACGTACTCGCATATGTTTACGGTAACGTTGCAGTCGTTTATAACGCAGCAACAATTTACGGTGAAGATGGCGAATATGTAGATGCAAACGTGCTCCCTGAAGAAGTTCAGGTTCAAGACGTTCATTACTTTGCTGATGCTTCTTATGACGAGCTTGTAGAAATGTACGGTGAGCCAACAGAAGAAAACCTAGAAGATGCTGATGCACCATACGCAATTTTCTTAACAGAAGATGATAATGGTTCAAGAGAAACACGCGTTGACTTTGTAACAGATGATGCGTCTGAAGATGCTGATGCTGAAGAGGATGCAGAGACTGAAGAAGAAGTTGAGACTGAAGAAGCAACTGATTTAACTGCAGGTCTTGTGCGTGTAGTGAATGAAGACGTTCAAGCATCTGAAGGTACTGAAGAAGATGTTGACACTGAAGATGAGACTTCAGAAGAAGTAACAGAAGAACAGACTGAAGAAACAACTGATGAGACAGCTTCATCAGATGTACCACAGTTCTACGTAGATACTGTAGCTGGTTTCCATAACCACTTACAGGCGTACTACAATAACTGGGGCCATAACGTGTTCAGCTTTATGCCAGCAGATAGTAACCTATCATATGCAATCATGGCAAACTATAACTCGGGACAATTCTCTGACTATAGTTACAGCAACTTATCTGTAAATAGTGTGTCTGATAATGGTGATGGATCATCTACTGTTAACTTCACAATTACTGAAACGCATGGTGGAAATTCATATAACCATAACGTATCAATGGTTGTTGATAATAACGCAGCAATTGTTTACGGAATTTCTTACAACTAAATGCAAATTGAAACACAAACACGTCCGACCACTTTTTACATGGTCGGACGTGTTTTTTTATCGTTTATTAATCTATAAATATACTATGTATCCTCACGATTCAGTTCATACTCATACCTCGGACTCAAGCCAAAGTAATACATCAACAACACACTCGTCAAACCATAAGAGAATATGGAAGCGATGATGAATGCACCGATAACTACGGCATTCATTGGCTCACCCGTACGTTTGTTGACAAACATTCTGAACATGAAAAACATGACGGCCCCAATGACCAAAAAGGTAAATACATCACCAACACCGGTGAACAGAAATTCAATAGGATTGCTTGCGGGCTCACGTTCAATTGTTAAATCCGTCGGATTAATCGCTTCTTCTAACACATTGATACCAACAACAGTTATAAAATACGTCATCACGATAAAAAGTGAAGCATACCTACGGTTATCTTGATACGTTTTATATTCTACCTTTTTAGATGTCAGTTGTGACCCTTTAAAGAAGTCGTAGTTCATTGAAAACATTTTGTATACATTGGCTGCGGGCAATAACGCGAACCATGCGCGTTTATATTTTGCTTTTCTTAACATAAAATAAAGACCTAAACTCAGGATAATATATACGGATCCGAGTATTAGCAGGAATTCTGTTAAAGTCATAATTTGGCTCCAATCTAGTTATCTCTTAATATTCATTATATAGTATTATATAATAATTCTAATAGATACTTAAGGAGCAAGTGAATATTGAGACGTTTAATTTTAGGATTTACTGGAATCACTTTACTTTTAGCCGCTTGTGAGGATGAGTCACGTGCACCAATTGCACTTGATCAAGATGACCAGGCAGACACAGAAACAGTAGAAGAGACTGAGAATGATAGTGAAGAGAATAATGGAGACACCGAAGACTCCGAGGACTCAGAAGATGTTTTAGACATCGATGAACCGAATGAGGATGATATTTTATTTGACGTGTCAGATGATATTATATTGGAACAATTCGTTGATGTTACCGAACCATTTGAAGATCAGTTCGAAAATGACTTCGTTCAAAAAGGAATGAACCAAGAAAATATTGAGCTTAGATATGGTCCATATGATTTTGTCTTAGTGGAAACTGAAGGCATGAAAGTCGTTTATGGAAATATCGCTGTCAGTTATATACATGGTAATCCTGCAGGAGAAGGTTTACTTGGCAATGCATCTCTAGATCCTGTAACAAATATTGTCACTGAAGTTTTTTATTTTGCAGATAGTCCACGCGCAGATGTAATCGAAGCGTTTGGAGAACCTGACCGAGAGTTTGCAAGTTACGAGACTTCAAGCGGTCAACCCGAGATGCACTACTATTATCAAAATCAGAATGGTGAAACATATACCGTTCGTGCTGTTATGAATGATGAGTCCGGTGAATTAATCGTGGATACGCTGAAACGCGAACATCCGGACGGCAGCTACAGTGCTAATGAGGATGGAGAAAGCATCGAAGGCACAACACTCGAGACTTATACAGAAATTATAGAAGAATTTATGTATGACTATGAAAAGTATTATCAAGATGGTGATGACGCAGTATTTGAACACGTAAGAAGTGGTAGTTTAGCAGAGAGAAATATTACGAGAGTGGATTATGAGAACTACGTCTTATATGACACAGTCGTTAATTACTCATTCAGTCACAATAATGGTAGTGCCACGATTAATACAAATATATATTTTGAACATGATGATGTGGGACAGCGTCAAAATGCGAGCATGATATTTACTTTAGATGAAAATAATTTAGAGATTATTGATTTTAGTGCATTTAGTGTGCAGGATTACTAGATCGATGATTGTTTTTGCCTCATTATGAATCAATAGTGACCCAATACAGCACCTAACGACTCACTGTGAACTGACAATGACCCAATTCAAGGGCTTTTGTTCCACTGTGAATCGACAGTGACCCAATACAGCACCTAACGACTCACTGTGAACTGACAGTGACCCAATTCAGCACCTAACGACTCACTGTGAATCGACAGTGACCCAATTCAGCACCTAACGACTCACTGTGAATCGACAGTGACCCAATTCAAGGGCTTTTGTTTCACTGTGAACTGACAGTGACCCAATTCA
>JBGYPO010000148.1:0-4070 GCA_041838435.1 Aliicoccus sp.
AAAAAACACCCTACTCAATGTAGGGCGTTATGTTAAATGCGTTTGATTTTATATTTTAGAAACGTTAGCAGCTTGTGGACCGCGGTCGCCATCTACTACTTCAAATTCTACTTCTTGACCTTCGTCAAGTGATTTGTAACCATCTTGTACGATTGCTGAGAAGTGAACGAATACGTCATTCTCGCCTTCGATTTCGATAAATCCAAAACCTTTTTCTGCATTAAACCATTTTACGATACCTTGTTTCATGTTAAATCCTCCAAAGACTATTATTCAATAAACAATTCATAACATAGATAGCCTTTTGAAATACAATACAGTATTACGATAGAGCTGAGTACTACGGAATGTCTATTGCTAAATATTATTATAACCCGTTACTTAATATTATGCAACCTTTATTGATAATTAATTATTTTATGTGACTCATAATACGTTTCATCGCGGATTTCTTCCATGTTACGCTGCATAATCGGACTGACATACATCTGCAAATCATCATCACAATCTTCACAATATTCCCTGTCACACGTGTTAAAGAACGTAATCATCTGAAACTTCCCAATATTGTAGCAACCGAAATGATCTTTCATCTGCAGGACTAACCGGCCATAAAATTCGAGCATTTCACGTTCTGATTTGAACGCATAACTGACGATAATATTATCGCGCCAGTCCTCGAAAAACCACCAGCCCTCATAGTCACATTTTATTATATCAATACTAAACATGGTACTCCCACCAATTTAATGAATTATGAGCTCTATTATATAATCGAATAACTTTTAAATTCAACTATTTAAATTTATAATAGAGAAAAGATACAAAAGAGAGGTGCTTATTTATGGATGAAGGTAAATCCAGTTGGATTGCTACGTTGATTGCACTGCCCGTCGGTATACTTACCGCAACAACGTCTTCTCTTTTTTTAGATATAAGTAATATGATAGATATTATGATTGGTGCAGGTGGATTTACAGCAACATATATCCCATCACAAAATTATTTATTTAATAAGCAATTAAATGAATATGGCTTAGTAAAAAGTGAATATCAGTATATTAGAGAACAATTAAAAGACGCACGCACGAAAGTTAACCGTTTAAAAAAGAGCTATATTAATGTACGCTCATTAAAGGATGCAAAACTCGTGTTTGATATCAACCGTTTAGTGAATACTATTCATGACACTGTTGAAGATGATCCAAAACAATTCTTTGGCGTGCAGCAGTTTTATCATTCTCATTTGGATTCAGCGGTGAATACTGTTGAGCATTATCTCCACTTATATAAGATGCCGGGTAAGTCACGTGATGAGCGCATGAAGTTACATGAAGCGCGCATTACACTCCTTGAGATCAAACGCTCACTCGAATCTGATGTGAGTACGATGAATAAGAGTGGTTATCAGGCGCTTGAACTTGAGAAAGATGTTGTGAAGGTCAGACGCGAGCGCAGCATTAAGCAGTTGGATAATACATTGCATAAACAAGAAGTGAATTTAGACAAAGTGAAAACGAAAGAAAAACAGAAGGTGGATGAGTATGAACAAAATTAAAGATGAGTTGTTAAAGGATCCATTTAGTAAAGCCGAGGCGGATGTCGCGAAGGATTTTGAATTACAGCCGGCACCTGAGACGGATGACAGTTCCAAGAGCGTGTTGACGACGTATAAGGAACAGTTCAGTGAAGATGATTTAAAAACGATTCAGAAAATTAAGGATCAGATTGTGCCTTTAGATAATAACGCACTGATGAGCTATGGGGAAAATGCACAGAGCAGTTTGGCGAAGTTCTCCCACCAGATGTTAGAAGAAGTTCAATCTAAAGATGTTGGCCCGATTGGGGATACATTGGAAGACTTAATGAAGATGTTAAAGATGGTGGACCCGGATGAGCTGACAAATAAGCGCTCAAACTTCCTGTCACGCTTATTTGGACGTGTTCAGCGTTCAGTGAAGGAATTGATAGCGAAGCACCAAAGCGTCGCGTCACAGGTCGACCGCGTGAGTATTCAGCTGGAACATGCAAAAGAAGTACTGGTGAAGGATGTATTTTTCTTAGATAGATTGTATGAAGAAAACAAACAGTACTTTGATGCGATTAACATGTATATTGCAGCGGCTGACTTGAAGAAGGAAGAACTAGAGAACGAGACGCTGCCTGAATTGCGTAAGAAGGCAGATGAGTCTAATAACCAAATGGACGTGCAGGACGTCAATGACATGATGCAGTACATTAACCGTTTGGAGAAGCGTGTGCATGACTTGAAATTGGCTAGACAGATGACATTGCAGTCTGCACCGCAGATTCGTATGATTCAAAATATTAACCAGACATTGGCTGAGAAGATTCAGAGCTCGATTTTAACGAGTATTCCGTTATGGAAGAACCAGATGGCGATTGCTTTGACGTTGTTGAGGCAGGAGTCAGCATCTAAAGCACAGCAGTCTGTGACAGATACGACGAATGAGCTCTTAACAAAGAACTCAGAAATGTTGAAGACGAATTCATTACGTACTGCCAGAGAAAATGAACGCGGTATCGTTGACATCGAAACATTGAAGACGACACAGGAGAACTTGGTCACGACAATTGAAGAGACGTTAATGATCCAAAGAGAAGGTTCACAGAAACGTAAACAGGCAGAAGTTGAATTACAGCAGATGGAAGCGGATCTGAAGAACCGTTTGTTGCGGATTAAGGAAGATAATGATTTGTAGGAATTTTGTATCATTCCCTGGGCTATAGACTATTTGGCTCAGGGATTTTTTATATTTATAAGTGATGCGAAGTTTTAAAAGCTGTGAATAAGATTAAATTGTATAGAATAGAACGATATGAATGAATTAATGATAGTGGATTAGTTGGGAAATAAATTAAAGAGGATGTTGGATATGAGTCAAAATGATATAAATTTTGAACAGTTGCTTGAAGAAAGTGTTTCTCAGTTAAACCGATATGCTGAAGGTAATAAGGATCAGGTCGAGATTGTGACTTATAAACTAAAAGAGGCAGCTACAATTGATTTTTCTGTTGTTAAAGAGTTAAGAAAAGACTCAGATGCTAGATAATAGACATAGATATATAAAAACTTTAATCTAATATTTAATTTATCATATCATTGAACGTGTTCTATCATTACGTTGGCTACCCCACTCTTATCTACTGAAGAGAGATGTGGCCTTTTTTTGTTCTTACTGAAAAAGCTCATTACTTAAAAACTCTGGCTGAAAAGAACCACCTTTGTAATCCTTAAACAATTCCTCAATTGTAATCTCTTTTTTAGCTTTCGTTAAAACAATACCATTATTTATTAATTGGAGATTTAATCTATCGTGTTCTTTGAGATTTAAAGACTCTATTACTGAATCTGGCAGTTTGATTCCTTTACCATTGCCCACTTGTCTACTGAAACTTCCATAAGTTAATTTTCCTTATAAATTTTACTAGATTTATTATAACAACGGACTGAGTAATAATCTCTTTAAGAGTTTAAATTAAGAGTATGATATTTAAAATCCGATCGTCTGACTCCTAGGGGAATAGCAGAAGACCGAGACTACAGGCTCGGGCGATGCCCCAGGAAAGCAGACGAACGGATTTTGTAAAAGGTATATTTCTTCAACTTAGGATAATCCGTATAATAATTTCTTGAATTACTGTTATATTCATGGCTCAAAATAGCTCGAATGTAGCAAAAATATGGAATTCTGTTACAAACAGTCTCAAAAAATGGTCAAATATAACAGTGAATATATTCTTGTTATATTCACTCTAAATAATAAGCTGAATGTGACAATTTAAGCTCGTCTTGATATGAACATGACCAAAACTGGCTCCTTTATATCAATATTTTCTCTACTGTTATAAGCCGAGTGAAAAACAGCCTCTTCATATCAATTTCTAGAGAATCTGATATGAATAAGACCAAAACTGGCTCCTTTATATCAATAATTTCCTTACTGTTATAAGCAGAGTGAAAAACAGCCTCTTTATATCAATTTCTAGAGATTTTGATATGAACATGGCCAAAACTGGCTCCTTTATATCAAAATTTTCTCTACTGT
>JBGYPO010000149.1:0-43968 GCA_041838435.1 Aliicoccus sp.
AACAAAAGGAAAAAGAAAAGAACAAGGAAAAGGACATTGAAAACGAAAAAGAAGAAAATCGTGTCGGTGTCGTCCTTTTTCAAAAATATGAAGAATTAGGATTTGGTGTTCTAAATCCGAGTAAAGCAGAACAGTTAAAAAGTTGGTTAGACACTTTTGAAGAAGAAGTGATTATAAAAGCTCTGGTAATTGCAGACAACATGAATAAAGCAAATATGAATTATGTAAATGGCATTTTAAAGAATTGGCATAACCGGGGTCTTACAACCTTAGAGAAAGTAGAAGCGGAAGAATTAAGACATCAGAACCAGAACCTGCCGAAGAACGAGAGACTCAAGGAACGCCCAGGAGAAGCAAGACCAGATTGGCTAGATGAAGATGACAACGCATCAGAACCAGTTGAATCTGAAACGGATCAAGAAGAATTTAATGAGTTGCTAAGTTTCTTTAAGGGAGAGAGCGCTGATGATTGAACTCCGAATCCCGCTTAAAGGAATGGGCGCGGTACGAATGACAAGACGCGGTCAATATGTCGATAAGTACGCAATTAAGTACAAGGACTACAAGAAGATGGTTCAGATTTACGTGCGTAACCAATATAAAGGTGAAATGTTAACTGGTCCCCTACTCGTCTCATGTGACTTCTACTTCTCGCCACCTAAGAGTTATCCAAAGAAGAAACTTTTGATGATTATCAAGAAGAGGCTCTTTTTCACGAAAAAACCGGATATCGATAATTTGTTTAAAGGTGTATTAGATTCCCTCAACAACGTTGTTTATACGGACGATAAAAACATCGTGTTTGGCATCATGACAAAGCAATATGCAGAAGAAGATTATATCGATATCTGCATCAAGGAGTTGAGCACGTGATTAAAAAGTTCCAGGTCGATCTAATGACTGAAGAATTTAAATATCAGACACGAACGCTCGAAGGTGCAAAAGGCATAGTCATCAGTTGGGAACAAGATTTCACATTTGATGAGTTGCTTGCAATACAGGAGCGCGCAATCAAGATTGAAAAGATTAAGTTCGGATATGACGTCTATTTTAAAGACGGTGGTGCAATCAAGAAAGTACACACAAGAGACCCGCATATTGAGTACATGAATACGAGCATCAAGAAAAAGGATACGCCTGAGAGCCACTTAAAACGTATCTATGGCATTGAAAGAGATGATGAACAATTGGAGTTGTTGTAAATGGCATCGTTTATGAGGACGATAAAAATATTATTTCGGCTTTCACAACGAAGCACTATGCAGAGACAGATTATATAGACGTTTGCATTAAGGAAGTATCAAATAAAACTAATCATTTGGAGGCAAGCACATGAAACTAAATGCGAAACTAAACGAAATCGGTAACGGTGCGCTGCAAGAACATTTTGAACGAGAGTTAGAAAAGGTAATCGAAAACTTGCTAGACATTAACACAGATCCGTCAAAAGCTAGAAAGATTACTTTGAATGTCAATTTGAAATCGGATGACAACAGAGAACTGGTATTTGTTGAAGTGGGCGCTAAATCTACGCTAGTCGCATTTGACTCTACTCCGCTCATTTTAACAAACGGTGTGGATTCAAATGGAGAACGCGTCATTAACGAATTGAAATCAGGGTTAAAAGGTCAAGGTTACATTGACGAGGATGGCGAGTTGAAGAATGACGATGGAACAACTGTAGAATTACCAAAATCAGATAAAGTACGAAACATGTACAAATAGGAGGAATAACAATGATTAAAGAAGCATTAGAGTATTTAAAAAACCAATTTAAACAAACGGAATTCCACGAAGCGTACGGGCAGACCTATACGAATGATGAAGATTTAAGACTGTTGTATGTTCCCATAAGAAAACCTATACGTATTAAATCTTTAACTGGTCTTGTGGATTACATCAAAGACGATTTTGACGAAGATAATCATCTGATAGTTGTTATTGAAGACGAGAGGAACGTTATCGTACAAACAGAATTAAATAAAGACCACGAAAGAGAAACGTTAATTGTATGTAATGCACAGGTGCCGGTTAACCACTTGAATTCTTTTCTTGATGCAGAAGAATTCAACATCCAATTGCAGTCAACGTTTGTACCAAATGAAGACTCTAAGAAGATTCTTAGCATACTCGGAAACCTTAAAACATCTAATGTTAAAAACATTGGTGATAACGGCGTATCGCAGCAGGTTGAAACGAGAAAAGGTGTAACCCTGGCACAAGAGGAAGTTGTGCCAAACCCGGTCGAATTAAAACCATTTAGAACATTCACAGAAATTCCACAGCCTGAATCATTGTTTGTTTTTAGGTTGCGTGAAAGAAGCGAAGTACAAGCTGCGATATTTGAAGCGGATGGCGGCGCATGGGTTAATAAAGCAAGGTTAGATATCAAAGATTATCTCGCTGAACAATTAAAAGAGGACGTAGAGTCAGGAAGAGTTTTGATTGTCGGATAATACGCGAGGACGTGATCACATGAACAACATGTTGCGTGGTGAGATATATGCAATTAATAAAGATTTCCACCTACCCTACAAGCATCTGTATTTAAAGCAATTCCGCACACGCAAATTTATGATAGTCCTGGTGAAACAGCTGAAGTCAGATATGCCCGATTTAAACATCACGCTGAGCGAGACGGAAGACGAATATATTTTGAGGATGGAGAGATAGCAATGATTAAAGAAATTATTGAAAAGTGGGACAAGAACAAACACCTGTTAGAACGCCATATAGAAGAGAAAACGGGATTTTACAGAGATTGTGACTATGACGACATCTTAAAATCCGTATTAGAACACGTTTTAGAAAACGAATATGAGAACGTCACGACAATTGACGACGGTAATTATCAAGGAACATTAATATTTTTATTCCATGAAAAAACGTGGCAACCTGACGAAGAAGAATATATCGTAACGACAGTGAGCTATGGGTCGTGTTCGGGTTGTGACACTTTGCAAGGCGCACAAGATGGTGATGATGAACATCTTGTTAAAGATATAATGATGCTGGCATTGCATTTGGTACAGAACATGAAGTACTTGTACACGAGTGAAGATTATTATGTTGGGGAGTGATTGCGGTGACACGGGAACTGTACAAATCAGATTTCACAGATGATAAAGGTTTGCAGTTTGACGAGTTTCTGAAAAGCTTAGGTTTAAACGCAAAAGTTTTCGGTTTACCAAAAGAGATGATCGTTTTTGATATAAAAAATTATATATAAGAATGGTTATAAATATAAATTCACACCAGTGAGGAGAGATTCGCAATGACAACCTACTACTACCGATGCACACAGTGCAGGCTATATTTCAAACACAAGACGTACTCTCGTATATGCGTACATTGCAATCATCAGAACGATAATAATGCGTTAGTCAAAGTTAAGCGAGATGAACCCATCGAATCAGGTTGGTTCAAGGGCGAAAGATACTTATAGGAGTGATGACAATGGACAAATTAGAGATTATTAAAAAATTAGAGAAAACAATCAGGACTGTTAAAGACGAAGAGAATTATGTTTTTAAGACAAATATTAAGGAAGTTGGAGGACAAGAAGGAATGAACGAAGAATTCATGAAAATTGCGAAACTCATCGAAGAAGTCCAAGGTGATGAAGAATTAATTGAAATGATGAGCCGTGCAATTGATTTAGAGACAGGAAAAATAGATATGAATCTGACGACTGAACTTGCTATGAAGATAATTCAAAAAAGACAACGAAAAGAAGCTATAGAGAAACTTAATGAATTTGAAAAAGAAAGACGCTTGAAAAAAGTCAATGACTTAAACAAATGGAGGTCGAACAATGAAAATCAATGTAATTAAGGAACTAACATTGTTGGAATTGTTGCAGAAGTTTGATGCAGGGGAAGTGCCAGAGGGCAGGTATTATTCTGAAACTTACCCTAAAAGTGGAATTGAATTAGAGGACGGAGTCGAAGAAGAAGTAGAAATTACAGAAAACACGAAACTCGACCATCTTATAGAAATTGCTAAAGGTGATTTAATACACACCTATGAACACGACGCGACAATCAATGAAGTTTTAGATGAAAATAGTGAAGTGTTCTATACCCTTATTGATGGTGAACTCGTCAAAATTTGGGAGCGTGAACAACATGAAAGCAATTAACTTTTATCATTATGACCGCACGCACGCTTGCGTTGCGGTTTGGGATAAGTCTAAATCTAAATATAAAATTTTGTACGCAAACGAGCTGCAACCAACAGATGTACATCTGGATGATAGCGAGATAGAAGCATTTAAAGAATCTAACGGATACTTATATGAATCTGAATTGAATCAAATTAACATCTTCGATTTGTGAGGTGATTTAAATGTTAGACGACTTTGTTGCCAGGAAGAAATTCACACCAACAAGCAAACCTGGGCAGCGCACCAATCCATTAAATGAGCGGTTTGTAAATAAGACGTTTACTATTCCACCGCAGAGAGAAGGTCCGAAATTGAAGAGGAATACACGGTATACAGAAGATATAGACCTGGATGATGCGTTAGAAGACGAGGAATACGATGATTTAAAACTTGAATCAGTCTCCGTCAAGAATGCGTTGAAAGAAGAAAACAATGAACTTAAAAAACGATTATCCAATTACGAGACGGAATTTACAAAGCTAGTCGAAGAAGCGACAAGGTTACGCGAAGAAAACAGACAGCTAGAACACAGACAAGAAGAAAAATTGGATTTTGAACATTTAGACAACATACTCACGCCTTATGAAATCAAACTCCTGGCAAAGGTCCATATCATTAAAAATTCAAAAGATGTATCTGTGGCGCGAGAAATGATGAAGTATTACGAACAGGAGTGATGAGCATTGCATAAATCCGACATTGATCGACTTGAAGGAATTTTAGAAAACTACGAAGAATATGTTAAGATGCTGCACCTCAGACGTATCGAATTGGAATACAGACCGGAAGAACCCGAAAGAAACGCTTACGGAAAAATAATCAATCCAGAAGCTCAAGACCACAGGACGATTAAATCAGGTGGTACAAGTTCGACCGTTGAAGATACGGTAATTAAACTGCACGAAGATTTAAAGTATCAGACACTCTACTCTATCGTGATGAAAACTCCAAAGTTTGTCTCAGGATTAAATAAATATGAGCGTATCATTTACGACTACCGATACAAGCAAGTAGATTTGAGTATTTACGAATGGGAAGATATCGCAATGAAGCTGACTTCAATTGCTGCAAAAGATAACCGTTCATTCAGCAAATCGACAACTTTGAGATTAAGAAATCAGATGTTGGAAAGATTGGCAGATAAAATAAATCATGTGTTGATGTGAGGTGATGACGGGATGGACAAACACACAGTAATAAAACAACTTGAAGAAGTTATTGGAATTCTGCGAGAACGTATAAGTAAGGAGAGTGAAAAGCTATGAAGGTAATCACTGGTGGCAGAACGAGCGGTAAGACATATCAAGCGATTAAGTACGCATCTGAAAATCGGCTGTATATCCTCGTGAGAAATCGACAGGAAGCGACAGAAATATTTCAGATGGCGAATAAATTTGGTTTTGGCATACCTTATCCAGTGACCGTCGAGGAACTAAGAAGAGGTGACGGAAAAGGTACATCTCTTGAACGCAACGGAATCATCGTTGATAACGCACTATCAGTATTACAAGAGTTACTACCTGTACGGATTAATATGGCAACGGTGGAAATGGAGGCGGGTAGTGATGAGTTATGAGAACAAAGAATATATCCTACAATTTTTCGAAGGTGTACACGAAGAAGAAAACAGAGACGAATCAACACAGGAATTGATAACACAGGTGCAATTAAAGAATTGGAATACCTAATAAACAAATTTAAACGTAGTGATGTAAGCGTTGCGGAACTCAATAGGAATACCACACCATTTAAAGGTTATAGTAAGGATTTGTCTGGACAAGATTTAGTTGGAGAAAGAATAACGGTAGAGATTGATTTATATTACTTAAAATGACACTTCCGAGATTCACAAGTCCACAATTACACGTAGTATATTAATAGTGTGCATTACTTCTAAGTGCATACACCAACACGATATTAGACATCTCTAACGAGGTGTCTTTTTTATTACATTTAAAAACAAGGAGGTTTCCAAGTTGTCTGTTAAAACTACAACGAGGTGATCCAAAATGTATCTAGACTAGACAGTCTCTAAACTATTTTAAATATTAATTTGGTGCAACGTCTCAAAGGAGCAACGCTATGATTTACATTGTCTATGGTCCACCTATGAGCGGTAAGACCACGTACTGTAAAAGCCACGTGAAAAATGGCGATAAGTTATTTGATTACGATGATGTGATGATGGAATTGTCAGGTAGAGATTATCAAGATCATGATGAGAAATATCATGGTGAGATATTAAGTGTTCGCAAAAGGATGATATATGAGCATGATAATCTGAATGACTTGTATGTGATTACTACCTACTTTAGCAAAGCTATTAAACAAGAACTTAAAGATAAGCAATACCAGGCCGTAAAGATGGATGCAGATTATGTGACCTGTATCCGCAGACTTAATGATACAGATAGACCTGATAAAGAAACCATCAGGATTAGAATCATGCAATGGTTTGATGAACACTATCGAAGTTATGCAAACCTAAAACCGGAATACGATGATGAACCTAAGAAAAGGAAGTTCTACAAAAGCGCAAGCTGGGAACGTGGCACAAGAGCACGGATATTAGAGCGTGATAACTATGAGTGTCAGATATGCAAGATTGAAGGCAAAGTCGTAACCGATTCAATTAAAGTTGAAGGTCATAAGAAGAAGCCAACTTTAAACGTGCATCACGTCATGGAGTTGGAACACTATCCAGACTTAGCACATGAAGATGATAACTTAATCACAGTCTGTGTATCGTGTCACAACCGAATACACAATAAGCGGGAGTTTAGATTTATTAGAAAACCAAACAAGTGGGCGAAGGATGAGATGTGGTGAGCCTAGATACCCCCCGGTCTCAGCAGGAAAATCCCTGGAATATACGGGGACCGGCGACGGGGGTCTACTCTCGACATTTATTTAAAATTTGCTCACGCGTATGTCATATAGGGGGTGGGGGTATGTCAGTATCAATCACAAAATTAAAAAAATACTTCATGAGTCGCATTAATCAAGACGACATCACAGTTGTTGAAATGGTCGATAGATACTTAACGTTGTTAAAAGTTTTTCGTGATGCAGAAAAAGCTGTAATGAAGAACGGCGCACAAGTAGAAGTTAAAAACGGCGGACAGGAATATACCAAATCCAACCCGCTTATATCTGACATGAAAAATATTAATGCTCAATTAATCAATTTGAAAAAGGACATCGACAAACACATTGTAGAATTTGAAAGAGCGAAACCTAAAGAAGACAAGCGGAGCCTGATCTAAATGAATAAGCATGTACAGTTCTATATTGATAAATATAAGAATGGTGAGATTGTCCTAAACAAAGAACGTATTTGGTTAATTGAGTATTTAGAATTGAATATCTTGTACCGTGAGGATTTGACGTTTGATAACGAACAAATTGAACAGTGTATCAAATTTATAGAAAAGTATTATTTTAAACTTCAGCAGTTTCAGAAGTTTTTAATAGCTTTTCTTTTTTTATTTGATAAAGACGGAGAGCTGTATTACGAACAGTTCTTTTGGCTGGTCGCTCGTGGTGCTGGTAAAAACGGTTTGATAAGTGCCCTGTCTAATTACTTCCTAAGTGAGTTACATGGAATTGAAAATTATCACGGCACAGTTGTTGCAAATACCGAGAAGCAGGCAAAGACGTCGTTTGATGAGATGTACAACCAAATCAGAAAACATCGACTTTATAACGGCGTTCACAATGACGTGTCTGGTGACGGATTCTTTGATATTACAAAACTAATGATTACCGGTACGGACACAGGAAGCAAGTTTGAGTTTGCGACAAGTAACCCGGGCAGTAAAGATGGTGGTCGTGAAGGCTTTGTAATTTATGACGAAATCCACAGATATGAAGATAGCGACATTGTGGATGTGTTTTCGAGTGGTCTTGGAAAAACACCACATCCACGTGAATTCTTTATCGGAACAGATGGATTTGTCCGTGAAGGCTTCCTGGATAAATTGAAAGAACGCTCCATCGCTTTGCTTAAAGGTGAAAGTGAAAACGACAGACTGTTCCCTTTCATCTGCAAGCTGGATGACCCAAAAGAAGTTGATGACATGGATATGTGGTCAAAAGCAAATCCAATGTTTGAGGAACCGATGAGTGATTACGGCAGACGATTAAAACGTAAAGTTGAAAATCAGTATCACGATCTGAACCACAATCCGAGTGCCCGCCCTAACTTCATGACGAAGCGTATGAATATTCCGGAAGAAGACAATACCAAGATTGTGGCCACTTATGAAGACATCATGGCAACCAATAGAGAGTTACCTTTACTTAATAACAAAGTGGCGATTGGCGGTCTCGACTTTGCAAATATCAAAGACTTTGCAGCGGTCGGATTGTTATTCCGAGTTGGCGATGATGCGGTATGGATTACCCACTCTTTCGTTCGTAAAGCGTTCCTTGATGAAGTGAAATTAAAACCGCCAATTAAGGAGTGGGAGAAACAGGGGCATTTAACGATATTAGATGAACCATCCATTAACTCAGCTCATATCGTGAACTGGTTTATTAAAATGCGTGAGAAATACGCGATTAAACAAATTGTGTCGGACAACTTCCGCATGGATTTGCTAAGACCACTATTCGATGAAGCAGGGTTTGAAATTGAAGTCCTTCGGAATCCTAGAGCCATACACTCCCTACTCGCACCTAGAGTTGAAACGTATTTTGCAAACCATAAGATTATATTTGGCGACAGTCCGATTATGCGCTGGTACACCAATAATGTTGCTGTAAATATTAAAAAAGATGGAAACAAAGAGTTTTTAAAGAAAGACGAAGTAAGACGTAAGACTGATGGATTCCATGCGTTCGTCCATGCGTTGTACCGATTTGATGATTTGAAAGATATCGATTTAGACAAAGCGTTCGATTTACTCGACGCACTAAATTTTTAGAAAGGAGTGTATGAATGGGAATTTTTGATGGAATATTCCGAAGGAACTTAGATTTGAAAAGCAGCGTTGATTTAGATATCTCGTTGGATGTTACGGAGCGTGTATATTTAAAAACAATTGCGCTCGAGACGAATATCAACTTTTTAGCACGCACCATTTCACAAAGTCAGTTTTGGTATATGTCGGATAAAAAACGCGTAAAAAACGCACTTGATTATCGGCTCAATGTTGCGCCGAATAAAAACAAAAGCGCATCAAACTTTTGGCATCGTGTAATTTACAAATTAATCTATGACAACGAAGTCTTGATTATTAAATCTGATTCGGACGATTTACTGATTGCTGATGACTTCGAGCATGACGAATCTGCTTTATACGAAGATATCTTCAAAAACGTACAAATTGGCGATTATAACTACACGCGTAATTTCAAAATGAGCGAAGTTATTTATTTAACGTATAACAACGAGAAGATGACCAATTATATCGAGGGATTGTTCAGAGATTACGGCGAGCTGTTTGGTCGTGTCCTTGATTCAGAATTACGAAACAACCAATTACGTGCCATGCTCAATGTTGCAAGTGGTGGTGGTAATTTGTCGGATGAAAACATATCAAGAATTAACAAATATGTTCAAAGTATTTATGACAAATTCAAAAATGACAGCATCGCAATCATCCCTAACCTTTCAGGAATGGAATTAACGGAGTTAAATAAACCAACGACAACCACTGACAATTCAGCAGATAAATTACAAAAACTAAAGAAAGTCTTTATTGAAGACGTCTCGAAACTCATCGGTATACCACCTAGCCTGGTACACGGTGAAGTACCCGAGATGTCTTCTTTAGTTGATGCGTATTTAAAGTTCTGCGTGAATCCGCTCAACAAAAGTATTGAGGACGAATTAAACAAAAAGTTGATTAGCGAATCGAAATATCATCAAGGTGACCGCATCAGGGTTGTTGGAATTAACCGACGTGATCCTTTAGAGCATTCAGAAGCGATTGACAAGCTGGTGGCAAGCGGTACTTATTCGCGTAACGAAATAAGAGAGAAGTTTGGCGATGAGCGTTTGGATGGTCTTGATGAAATGTTAATCACTAAGAACTACACTTCAGCATCATTAGAGGGAGGTGAGGAAGAATGACAAAAAAGTCTATTTTGAACGTGTCCAAAAATGAAAATATCGGCACGGTGAATATCTACGGCGAAATTGTGCCGGAATTTTGGCGCTGGTCCGATGATGAAGAAAGCGCGCACCACTTCAAAGATGTCCTCGCTATGTTAGGTGACGTCGATGAAATTATTGTGAACGTTAACTCCCCTGGCGGAAGTGTGTTTGAGGGTCTAGCAATTTATAACATGCTCAAACGTCACGACGCACACATCACAGTTAACATTGACGGTCTCGCTGCGAGTATTGCATCGGTTATTGCGATGTCGGGTGACGTGATTAAGATACCACGCAATGCATTTTTGATGATTCATAATGCAATGAGTTTTGAGTTTGGTAACGCAGATGAATTAAGAGAAACAGCTGATTTTCTAGACAAGATTACAGGTTCACTTATGACCGCGTATTTTGACAAAGCACCGGACTTGAATGAAGCGACGTTAAAAACACTGATGGATGCAGAAACTTGGCTCACAGCAGACGAAGCAAAACACTACGGTCTGGTTGATGAAGTTATCGGCGCGCGTGAGTTGGTCGCGTGTGCGGATAGTAATCGACTGAACAAGTTTACCAAAGCACCAATGCAATTAATCAATACGGTTGAAACACCTGAAGAACCCGAAGACGAAGCACCGATTGAAAACAAAAAAACTATTTACTATTTGTAGGAGGAATAACAATGAGTATTACTTTTAAAGAAACCGTTGCTGAATTACGCGAAGATTACCTAAATTCAGTGCGTGAACAAGTGGAGCCTGAAGCAATCGAAGAAAAGTACAACGCGTACATGGAGGGGTATGCAAAAGAGATTAAGGACCAAGTTTTACAAGAAGCAAGAAACGCATCTTTTGACAGTGAGATTAAATTGAAGCGTAATCACAATGTTCTCACATCTGAAGAGCGCAAGTTCTTTAAGGTTTTAGCAGAAGCTGACCTAGACACGTACAAGGAGGACTTGCTACTTCCTGAAACAACAGTTATCCGTGTAATGGAAGATATGCAAAAGAAAAGGCCACTACTTTCTAAAATTAAGTTTAATGTGGCCGGACTTAAAACACGTATGATTGTCGGCGACCCGAACGGTGCTGCAATCTGGGGTGAAATTTTCGGTAAAATTCAAGGTCAGATTTCAGCGAACTTCAAAGAGATTTCATTCGCCCAAAACAAATTAACGGCGTTCGCAATTGTGCCTAAAGATTTAATAGAATTTGGTTATGAATGGGTTGAACGTTATGTACGTTTGCAACTCGCTGAAGCAATCGGTTCTAAGTTAGAAGAAGGTATCGTTGTTGGGCGCGGTCCAACAATGAACGAACCTGTCGGTTTAACGCGTGAGTTTGATTATGACGAAGTTGGTCGTATTTCTAATGTCGTTGAAAAAACTGCGGAGGGTCAATTGACGTTTGTTGATGCAAAAACAACTGCAAAAGAACTTGCACAAGTGATGACTACTCTGTCTGTTAAAGAAGATGGAAAAACGCAAATTAATGTGTCTGGGAAAGTCGCATTATTAGTGAACCCTTCCGAACAGTATTTAATTCAAGCGAACTACACTGTTCAAAATGTGAATGGTCAGTGGATTACTTCATTACCGTTCAACTTAGATGTTGTTCCTTCTGAGTTTGTTGAAAAAGGTAAAATCATTGCATTTGTCGCTGATCGTTACCACGCAATCTACACTGGTGCGGTGAGCATCCGTTCGTATGACCAAACACTCGCACTTGAAGATGCGAATGTTTACATCGCTAAACAATTTGCTCACGGTTTACCTGACGACAAGAACACAGCTAAAGTTTACGATTTAGCAATTGCTGACGTTGGAGATTTAGAAGGTATCTAAAGGAGGGATTCATATGGCTAAGTTTAGAGTAGTACACAGTTATCACGACAAAGAACTCAAGCAAGATTTGCGTTCGGGCGAAACAGTCGAAATGACAGTAAAACGTGCGGACTATGTCAATTCTAACAACAAGAATAAAGTTAAGATGTTGGAACGCGTACAAGAAGAAACTGAAAACGAAGATGAGTAGGTGTTCATATGATTACCGATGCTCATGTAAAACAGATGAAGAGACGCTTGAAAATATTTCATGATGGCGAAGATGATCACATCGAAAGTTTGTTAGAAGACTCTTTTCATGACTTATCAGAGCGTTGTGGATTTGATGACTTGTCAGATGTGCGGGCGAAAGAACTCGTGTTTGAGAGGACACGATATGCATACAACGACAGCCTAGAGTTCTTTCATGAGAACTTCCTATCGATGATTACAGTAATGGCGATTAAATATTTGGATGTGAGCGACAATGAAAATATATAAACCACCAAAGGTAGGTAACGGCGATTTAAATATTCCCGTTACCTTTTTTGTTGTCGAAATTGAAGAAGGATTGAGACCAGGGCCGAGTAAACTTGTGCCCTTTTTTGATTCTCTGTGTGAAGTCTATGATTCAAGCACCAAAGACTTAGTATCTGTGGCGAGTGTGAACGAGAAGACTGTCATTACAATCAATCTCAGGAATCCATATGGAAGCATAAAAATAGAACGTACGCATAAATTCAAAATTAACCATTACCTATATGGCGATCTAACATTCAACATCGAAAAGGTCTCTCTGAAAGACAATATGCTCAACATTGTAGGTGCGCATCATGGAACTTAGCGTTGAAGCAAAAGGCATGAAAGAAGTCATGAAGTTTCTCGATGATTTAGAGGGTGTCGCTGAAGAAGTAATTGATAAAGCACTTGTTGAAGGTGCAAAAGTGATGGCCGAATATATCAAACAACACCTGTGGCCATTCCGAGATACCGGCGCAACGGTCAAAGAAATAACCATATCCGAACCTTTTACTGAAAATGGCACCCGCATGATTAAAATTCACTGGAAAGGTCCGAAAGAGCGTTATCGAATCATCCACTTAAACGAATGGGGAACTGTGCGCGCTCCTAACCCGCCTGCGAAAGGTGCGATACAACGCGCTATGCGTGTGGGTGAATCGAAGTATTTCAGAACGTTGAAAGACGAAATAGAAAAGGGGTTGGTTTAATGAAAGATATTTTAGATGAAATCTATGATGTGCTTCTGAAAGATAATCTCGTGAGTGAGTATATCGAAAGAAGAATATATCAAGATGACTATCCTGAATCTCTACCAACTACCCTACCTTATATCATTTTGTCAGAAATCGATGAACCTATACCGAGAGTGTTCGCGAGCAACAAATATTTGGCTTTGGACTATCTGGTCCAAGTAGATGTGTTTGTTCCTCAAAGTTCAGACTACGACAGCTATATTTTTTGCAGAAACTTAAGCTATCACATTTCTAAATTATTACGCGAAAAAATGAATTTAATGTATTCGGCGTCTAATCAACCCGAATACGATAAAGATTTTAAAATATACAGGCGCGCTCGTCGATACGAGGGCGTTTTTTATTTGGAGGAATATCAATGAGTAAAAATTACCACAGTACGACAGGTGTAGATGAATTCTACTACGGCCTATTAAATGAAACTGAAGATGGTACAGAAGAAGTGCCTGAATTGGTCGATTTTCCACAAGAAATCTCAGTTAACGCACCGCAAACGATTGAAAAAGCGTATGGCGGTAACAAAGTTGCAGAGATGGCGACTTCAAACGGTCCGGTTGAAGTATCAACCCAATTCCATAAAGTGCCTATGGAAGATAGAGTTAAAATTCTTGGGTTAGAAACGAGTAACGGACTTTCGGCTTATGGAAGTACGGACAATCCACCGTATATCGTTTGTGTGTTTGCGAAAACACATGAAGATGGCTCTAAAGAATGGGTCGGATTACCAAAAGGGAAGTTCATGAAACCATCTGAAACAGCGAGCACAAAGACTGACACAGTTACGTTCTCAAGTGATACTGTGACTGGTGAATTTATGGACAGAGCAGTTGAGGGATTTACAGAAGATAAATCAGTAATCTTCGCACGTGATGAAAAAGGTGAAACAACTCAGCGTGATGCTTTGTTCGCAGCTTTATTCGGTCAACCTTACCCTGAGGGTGACTTAGAAGGTATTTAACCGTTAGGAGCAGGAGCATTCCTGTTCCTTTTATTTGCAAATAAAAGGTGATGATAAATATATGGATAAACAAAAAGTATTGAAAGAGATACTTGATGGCATACACAAATATACAAAGATAATTAACGAGCACAAAGGTGCAGTGTTAGAGCGTAAGAATTTAGAAGTATTAGTTAAAGCATATGAAGTTGTTAGTCAGGAAGACGACGACACTAATTTTAAACGGACACTAAAAGAAACATTTAATTTATAAACACACAGAGGAGTAATTAATTATGAAACGAAACTACATTAAATTAGTAAAAGACCCTAAAGCAAAAAACATCACGTTTGAAACGTTTGTCACGCCGGAATTCATCCCATTAAGAAAGGTCGTTGAGGCGAGTGCGTTAAAAAAAGCCTCGAAAGATTCAGAAGCGGACGACATGGAGATATTTGTTACTATGGCTGATTTTGTTTCGGATATTTATAACCGACAATTCACTGTTGATGACATTTTGGATAGATTGCACGCGCCAGACGCGATGGAAGAATTGCAACAACAGGTTGAATTCATTGCGCAGGGGCACATGAGTGATGAACGAAAAAAGGAACTAGCGAAAATGGTGTAGAAATAAAGACCTACGAAGAATATCATAAATATTTAAAACAGACGGTACGCTCCCTAGTTGAAAAGTCTGATATGAATATCAATGAAATTCTTGATATGCCATTTTCGTTCTTCTTAGAAATTTTAGAAGATGAAACAGAACCGCGTAAACAAGAGTCTTTAATTTCCGCATTTGGAGGTTAAAGGCTTTTTTATTTACCGAAAAGAGGCGTATATATGTCAACAGACAGAATAAGGGGGTTGCAACTCCAATTTAGTTCTAACCACATGGATTTTACACGCGGTATATCGAATATTCGTTCGTCTATGCGTGATTTAAACCAGTCGTTTAGGACTACACTGAACAACGTTAAATTCGACAGTAAAAGTGTTGATAACTACGAGAAATCTATAAGTGAATTGACTGATGCCATTAAAGGTCAGGAAGAAAATTTAAAAGGTTTAAAATCCCAGTACGAAGATGTTGCTAAAGAAAAAGGCGAAAATTCAAGAGAAGCACAAAACTTAAGAACTGAGTATAACAAACAAGCGGACAATCTGAACTATCTTAAAAATCAACTTAGTAACGTATCTGCCGAATACAAGGAGTTTGCTGAACAACAACGCATCGCAAACAGTGGATGGACGACATTCGGTGAAGAATTGAAGAGCGCAGGCGGAATACTTGAGTCGTTTGGCGGCGGACTTCAGTCTGTCGGTAATAAGATGACGAAATACATCACAACACCTGTTTTAGGTGCGGTGTCCGCCCTCGCAGGTTTCACTGCATATCAAGGTTGGAACAGATTAGTTGCGATGGATAATGCGGAAGCACGTCTGCGTGGTATGGGATTTGATACAGACGAAATTATGCCACAAGTCCGTGAAGGTGTAACGGGTACTACCCTCACATCTGCTGAAGGTGCAAGTATCGCTGCCGGTGCTTTGCCTGCCGGAGTTGAGCAAGGCGAAGCGCTAGAAGATTATATCCGACTGGTTGACTCGTTTAAGATTGCATCGGGTCGTACCGCCGATGAAGCCGCTTTAATCATGAACCGCGTAGTCGGTGGCGGACGTTTAATGACGCAGGAGTTAAACCAAGTGGAAGATGCGTTACCGGGTTTCACTAAAGCGTTAGCAGACGCGATGGACACGAACGTGGTTGGATTGCGCGAAATGGTAACCGAGGGTGAAGTGTCGTCCGACTTGTTCCTGTCTACCTTGCAAGATTATGCAGGTCCAATATCAGAAGAATATGCGAACACGTGGGAAGGTATTAAGGCTAACGTCAAATCAAATATCGGTATAATCGGCGAATTGGCTCTTGGTGGTGTATTCGATACTGCGAAAGAAGAACTTTCGGGATTCTTAGACTTCTTGCGTGAGAGCGACGCTCTAAAAGACTTCGCGAGAAATGTTAATAAATATTTGACCGAAGCAATTGAGAAGTTAATTGGTTGGATTAAATCCGCGCTTGAATGGTGGGAGAATGCTGACGAAGGCCAACGCAAGTTTGCACTTGGTGCGATTGCCGTCGCCACCGCTTTAGGACCGCTGCTGACCATACTCGGTACTGGGATTGTGATATTTGGTAAAGTAGCGGTTGGTTTAGGTGCGATATCGACTGCGGTTGGTAAAGCGGGCGGACTGCTCCCGGCACTGGGTCGTGGATTCAGACTTATAATCAGCCCGATACGCGTGTTGTTAAGACCGTTATTAACTTTAGGAACGAGATTCTTAGCATTATCCAATCCAATCGGTTGGATCGTAACAGGTTTAGCTGCACTAGCTGCAGGATTCTACATGGCATACACACGCAGTGAGCCGTTTAGGAATATGATAGACGGCATCGTGGAAAGATTGAAAGACGCGTGGGAATGGATTGTTACGTTTAAAGACGGGATTGTCGATTTGTTCCAGGGAGACTTGGAAGGTGCAACCGACATATTTAAAAGCTTAGGATTGTCAGAAGAAACAATTGAAACGATACAAGGCTGGGCTGCATCTTTAATAGAAAGTTTTGAAAGCCTGAAGACAACGGTTACTGAAACTTTTGAAGGTTTGAAAGAGTCGGTAGACAGAATATGGACCGCACTTGGCACTATCTTCACGAATGTTTGGAATGACTACATCAAACCTGCGCTTGATTGGCTAACCGAAGGCTTTGAAAATTTGATGGAATACTTAGGCATAGAAATGCCTTCTTTAGACCAATTGATTAGCGGTGCGTTTAGTTCTGCGAAATTCTCAATAGATGTGTTTAGCGGTGTAATCGAAGGTTTACTTGAAACTGCAGAACGTGTGTTTGAAGGTGTTGCTGATGCACTGGAATCCATTTCAGAAGGTGACTGGGAACAGGCGTGGCAGGATGTTAAAGACATGTTCGGAGACATCGGAGAGATTTGGAGTGATGTCTGGGACGATATCGAAGAATCTTTCGATGAACATTTTGGCGACACGATAGAAGCAGTTAAGAACTGGGCGATAGACCTTTGGGATACGATTAACGAATGGTATGGCGAGAAGTCATTAGAGGTTACTGCTACGTTAATCGGTTGGTATTTAAGCGTTCTTGGCTGGTGGGACAACTTGAAAACTAACGTCTCAACAAAAGCACAAGAATTGTGGGATAACGTAAAAGATTGGTTTGTTACGAAATCAGAAGAAGTTTCAGGTACTGTGCGTGGTTGGGTTGGCAGTATAGTCACTCGATTTAACAGCTTGAAACGTGATGGTATCGCCGCGATTAAAGACCTTTGGGATAAAGGTATTGGGTGGTTCGATAGTCTTAAAGAAGACGGTATACAGCTTGCGGAAGACTTATTTGATGGTGTGTCTGGATGGTTCGGAGAAATCCCAGGCAAATTGAAAGAAGCGCTTGATGGTGCTGGTGAATGGCTCGTTAAAATGAAAGGTCAACTTGGCGATTTCGCAAGCGACTTAGGTTACTGGATAGCAGACAGAGTTGTAGGTGCATTAAATACATTCATCGACGGTATCAACCGTGTGGCTGAATTACTCGGTCTAGGTGGCGACTTAATCTCTAGGATTAAAACGCCAAGCGGTATGCGTAATCTCGGCAAGTCATCTGTTTCGGCTGGTGTAAGAAGTTATTCAAGCGGTACGAACTTCCATCCGGGTGGATTAGCACTTGTTGGTGATAAAGGTTTCGGTAACTCTCCGGGTGGTTCGGGTGTTATGGATAGGTCAACTACGCGTGAGTTAATCAAACTCCCTGACCGTTCGGAATGGTTGGCTGATGGCAACGTACTACTCGACTTGCCACGTGGCAGTCAAGTGATGAGTAACCGTGATACTGAGGATGAATTGAATAAGCGTTTCTTAGGCACTGAATTCGGCGGCGGTATCTTAGATATGTTAGGAAATATGAACGACATCATCTTTAAGAATACTGTTGGTAAGTATACGAAACCCGTAGAACGAAACGCTGCAATAGCCCAATCTTCACATGAATTGTTAGAGTGGGCAGGAGACTTGTGGCAGTACGCTTCAAATCCGGGTGAGTTGGTCGGTGGGATGTTAGCAAGATTGCCACTCGGTGAGCACTTCTCTCCTGAGATGTTGAAATTTGTAAGTGAAGCTTTATGGAAATTGACAGACCAGGCAACAAGTTTCGTCAAAGGATTGTTCAAGAAGTCAACGGCTGCGGATGGTAGCTATATCTTAAACAAGTCAATATCGCATCCGTTCGGCACGTACAATGCCGCGGCTGGGAGTTTACTATTCGGACACCGACACTACGGAATAGATACACGACACAATTATGATCCGTTATACTCACCGATTAACGGTAAGGTTACTAACCGATTCTTCGATTCGATGGCTGGTAACATCTTACAAATTTCACAAGGCAACGGCTTCCATTGGTGGTTTGCGCACCTATCGGAAATGTTTAAATCAATTGGTGACACAGTTAAGATTGGCGACCATATCGCAACGACAGGTAACACGGGGGCATTTACTACCGGACCGCACTTGCACACACAATTAATGCAAGGTGGTATTGGTAACCGGTACGCTATTGACCCATACCCGACATTGTCCCGCAGTCTAAATTCGCACAAAGATGGCGGATATATCCAATCAGATGGACTGTTTAACCTGCATGCGAACGAAATGGTTATACCTTTAGATAATCCGACATATGCCATGAAACTGATCGCTTTAGCTGCTAAGAAAATGGCGGGTAAGTCTACACAGACAAGAGACTTGCCGAATGTCGCGCAAAGTGATAATAACGATAGATTACTCGCTATAACAATTGAACAGAACGGCATACTTCTCAAAATGCTAGAGAAATTAACTGGCATTGAAGCAAAGGATTTAAAGATTGGTGACGATGATATCGGACAGGCAAATGACAGATATTCTGCAAGACAATCGAGCAAGCAAAGTGTGACGACAGGGAGGATGAGATATGTTTAAAATTTACAACTTAAATTATAAAGAAATACCACTCCCTGTTGACCGATTGGGATATGGAATTAAAGGATTAGACATCCATATCGGACCGATTATTTATGATACTGTATACAATCAAGTAAATGGCGTGGACACACCGATCAAGAGATATCCTGTTGATAGAGACGTTTACATTAATATCTTGTCAAAATCTGCAGATACAATTGATTGGCGGATGAAAAGAGATGAAATGTATTCGTTTTTTAGGAATTTAGGTGTGTTTTATATTGCTGAAAAGCATCAGCCGTTTAAACTGCTCAAAGTAATGGTGGATGTAGATTATTACGTTGATAGACCTGTCACTACTTGGGGTTTAGCTGAAATAACATTAAAAATTGTGGACACACCATTCAAACAGTCGATGTATAGCACACATACAATTGACCATGACGGTATGCGCTTTGATAACAAGTGGGCGTATGCGATGGGTACACAGTTTGATGAAAGTCACTGGAAATATACGTTTACGGATGAAAATCCGAAGTTTTATAATGCTGGAAACGAAGAAGTGAAATTAATTAATCAGACAGAAAGTGAAATTACTTTAAAGATTAATTCTCCGCCTGTGAATGATTTAATTGAGATATATGACGGCGAGACAACGTTTAGACTGAATAAAAAAATTAATGTGGGTGACGTGTTAAGAAATAAAGGTAAAACAGTAACTTTGAATGATGAGAATGTTTTAGGTGACACAAACTTCAATTTTCTAACGATTAAAAAAGGTTGGAATGATTGGAAGATACGAGGTGTATCAAATTATGAATTTAAAATAGATTTTAGATTTTTATATGACTAGTCTTCGGACTAGTTGTTATTTTTTAAGGAGGTTGATAGAAGTGACAATTCCTAGCATACGAAATTCACACGATCCGGAAACAAGGAATATAATAAATAGAAATATAGACGTCACTAATAATTTAGGTCAAGTAGTTCAAAACTTAGTTGCTAAAGGACAGCTTACTCCTGAGCAATATGAGCAGTTAATAATAGCTATTAATGGCCTTATAAAAAAAGGTCAACTTGTTGTTGATGACATCGATGTTAATCAAGGTAAGATTGACCTCCGTCATTTATCAGCAGATGTTAAAGCGGCAATGACAGGAAACACTCCTATTCTTTCAGAAGTTGCTGATGGCGCAGTGACAACAAACACAATTGCATCTGAGGCTGTCACGCCGAACAAAACAAATTTTTTCACGCGCACAACAAATTTAATTAGCTTATTAAACATGTCAGAAAACAGGACGATTTCTGACGTAACGGGGTTGCCTGTACAAAATAATAATGCGGATGTAACTGATTTTATAGAAATAAAAAACGGTCCATACAGACTTGCTAACGTTGATAGATGGGCTCTTTATGATGTGGAAAGAGTCTATATACCTGGCCAATCAAATACAACGCAAAGTTTCATAGCCATCGAAGGCGCAGCGTATGTGCGTTTGGTTGTCGGAAAATCAAACCATAATAAAGCACAGATGAATCCAGGAACCAATTTGTTACCATACGAATCGCCTTATATCAGGTTAAAAAATGATCATTTACCCGAAATGTTGCAAGAAGGTTCATACGCTGCACAATGGTACGGACAACCACACACATTGGATTTCAATTTTATCGAAGGTAAGATTAGCGCGACTACAGGGCTTAGTTATCTTTTTAGTGATAAAAAACGACATGACATCGCGCCGCAAACGGTTGATTTAAAAGATTTCGGAGCGAGGTATTATAATTTAATTTATGATACAGCCACACAGAAAATTATTTTAGAAAGAGACTATGTATCTCCCAAAGATAATCAGCTCTTGTTTGGTTTTATCGACAAAACCGCACAGCGCGTGTATGGCATTCAACATTGTTTCGTTAACCGTGCATTAAAAGGTAATCCAAAAGATTTAAGGAATTTTGATTTTCATGTTCTACCTGACGGACTCGACAAACATTATGAATTAGCAGAAGATTTGCCAGACGCAAAATTTATTGAAACAGCGAGCGTTCAAGATGTACACGATTTATTTGATGAATTAATGACAAGCAACAGCGACTACATTACTAAGAGTGAAATCGGCAAAGATGCAGAAGGTACATCTATTTATCGATATGATTTTAATCCAGAATATCCACGGAAAACGTATCCTGGAGACGATCCTAAAAACTCTAAAATCTTTGTTGTAACAGGTGTTCATGGTAGCGAAAAAGCAACTGTTCCAGTGATGTATAACTTTTTCAAAAAAATAATAGAAGATTGGCGCGAAAGTGAAACGCTGGAAACGCTTCGGTTTAATTATGAGTATGTATACATCCCAATTCTTAATCCTAGTGGATGGGCGCTTAACACGCGTAAAAATTCAAATGGTGTGGACTTAAATCGGAACTTCCCTTCTCTGTGGACTTTGGGTGATGATACAAGCGCATCCACGTATGGTGGTCCTGAGCCTTTGAGCGAACCGGAATCTCTGGCGCTTTATGATGTTTTAATGAATGAACAGAATATGTTGATGTATGTGGACTTTCACAACTTTAGCTCTGACCCTGATCAACGCATGTTCATCTGGAATATTGGTGCCAGTTTATTCACTATCAACGTTGGAAACAAATACTTGGCTAAACAATCACGAGAATGGCAGAAGAAATATGACTTTCTTCCACAAAATGAAGATGACTTCTTCGGCTGGAGCTCTCACGCGGTCAACGGAAGTACATCGCGTTTTGCTGAAACTTTAGACTCTCACGGCTATTGTTTTGAAATCTGTGAAACATTATGGACCGAACCAAATCCATCGAAATTTAGCGAGAACGTGATGACACTTGGCCTTGAAGCGTGGGTTAATTTTTTAAGATATCAAATTAAAAATATACTCATGATTCAAAGCAAAAATGGCGAGTAGGTGGACACCATTCTCACAGTCACATCTTTAAACAATGAAACGTATACAGCACTGGCTAGCGTGCCACGAACACAAAGAATTAACGGAGAGCGAAACTTATCGCTCTTTTTTTTACGAGGAAATTTAAACGACGCATTTATCGATGATATCGAAACTGGTTGGACTGTCAATTTTAAAGGCGACACATACCACCTCTTTAATGAACGCGAAGATCAACACGGTAACAAATCGTTCGATGCGGTGCTCGATTTCTTCCACCACTTCAACGGCCGTTGGCACATCGACGAAGTTGACGGTCAGTCAATGACGATTAACGACAGTATACGTCCTTTATTTGACGACAGCCCTTATCAACTGCAAATCATAGATAACTTCTATGCAAACACAATGAGTTACTCCAAACAGCAGAATAGCACAGAGCGTTTCATCTATTTTATCGGCAGGCACAACGCGGAGTTTAATATTCCTATTGGTACGCGGACTGTAGAACTCCGAAATAAAATCGGAGTGCGTCGCAATGACATTTTAATTCATGAGGATGATAACCTGGTCGATTTTAATATCTCGACTGACACAAGCTCTTTCTGTACCGCAATAAAAGGATATTACCGCTTCAGGGAAATTAGCGAAGAAGACAACACAAAAGAACCGACGCGTACGTATGACTATATCAGTCCAATGGCAGATAAGTACGGAATCATTTGGGGTCAGCCTGTACATGATGAGCGTATCGACACACTGGAAGGCATACAGTCAGCCACACAAGAAAAGCAAGAAAGCACCTGGAAGACATCCTTTGAAATATCATCAGGACACTTTGACACACCGCTTAATATCGGTGATGAAGTGCGCTTTGTCGTACCGAGCAAATCAATTAACGGCTATATACGTGTTGTCGAAATACGCGAGCAGTTTGACGAAGATGGCGATTTAATCGATGCGTCATACACTTTCGGAAATGAAAATATTGCTTCTCAATATCGCCAGATGCAGTATGATGCGGTACAAGATATATCGGACATTATGCAGGGTAAGAAACCGATACCTTTCAGCGTGTTACCACAGGCGGTACGTGAAGTAACGAACGTGATTAACGCAGGTGATGCAACGCAGTTTTATTACAGACGAAATGGTATTTATGGGTACAACACTGAAAATCCATTAGGTGTTACGCGATACAACGCAAACGGCATCGGATTTAGTCGTGACGGTGGTCAAACCTACGAGAACGCGATGACATATCTGGGCATTGTGGCCACAGCGATCACATCAGGAACAATCGATACAAATAATGTGACAATCTATGGTGATGAAGGATATAACCGCATCGAAATAACTGGAGATAAACTAAAGGTGTGGGATAGCCGAGACCCAGAAGTCTACACTGAAATGACACGTGGACGCATACACGCGAATAAAGGTGCGTTTTCTTTAAACGGGAAAGACGGACGCAGCGTAATCTTTGACGGTTATATGCGTGCTGCACGCGTGTCGAATATCAATTTCTTCAATTCAGGTGCTTTTAATGGTGAATCTGACATCGTTTTTAATGGTATGAACTGGGTTTGGAATGACGGAAATGAACACAGAATCCACTACATCGATGATGAATACAAGGGTCGATACATGGACTTCGTAATCGGGGTCGGCTTAGTAACCGGCTCTAACCCAGGAACAGCTAGTGTCACAATTACAATTACAACGCCTGATGATACAGTGGCAGGTTCTGCCACGTATGAAGTCACCGCAACAAATTGGAATTTAGAACGGAAAACAATACGCGTCGACTTACAGGCGCTGTATAACAGCATACCTGACTACCGAACGGTGTTTTTATATATGCAAGTGCAGGTGACAAGTGGCACAGGTGCAAGAGCTGCGTTCAGAGTAAATCGAGGTGAGTTTAATGATTAATTTTTACGAGAATTTACGAGATAAAGACGGCAATATCCGTCAAAACGTGACAAAGCTTTTTATCAATTCAACAGATGAAGACGGCGGCATCACAGAATACTTGAGCGGTGTGGCTATCGTGCCGGAAGGTGCAGGCACCATGTTTATTGTCGATGAGTGGATAATCCCGCAAATCGATAAATTGAAATTTGAAGATGGCGAACTAAAAGTAAAAGACGGACAAGACATCGAAGAGCCACAAATAACGGAAAAAGAATTGGAGCGAGAAGCACTTTTAAAGAGACTCGCGGAACTGGAGACCGAATAGGTCTCTTTTTTGATTGTACTTTAAATTGGGGTGGTGCGAAGTGTAGTGATTAAAAAATTTATAGACAAAGTAGAAAATTTGACCACCGACGCATGGTTAGCGATTTTGTCTTATATAGACAGGAAGTTTGATGAGCATGACGATCGATTTGAACGGCATAAAGATAAAATTCAAAAAATAGATAAACGGCTTGGAGACTTAGAGAAGAATTTTGACCCCGTAAAGACAGTTGTCGACAGCAATCAGAAGAAGGTCAAAAGTTACACGAAGATAGCGGTCAACACAATTATCGGCGCTGTAATACTCTATATTCTCAGTCGATTCGGAATTAGCTAAGGGAGGTGAATAGACTTGAGGAAACCACGATTGAATGAAGCGGTCATCATCGGTTACGCAAGTTACGTGTGGTTCACGCTAACAATAGACCCGGAGTTTTTTTATAACTCTATAGCCGAGAATCCGGCATCGATGTATGCCATGTATACAGCGTTTTTAGGTTCGCAAACGAATTTAGCGTTATTTAGCTTAGCGCTGGCACTGGCAAACATCGGCGTATTGTTTACACGCAACTATGTAATACGCGTCATCACAAGCATCACAGGTATTGTCTATTTCACCATCTTAGCTGCAAGCTATATCTTTAGCTACCCGAATTTAGGATTAGGATTAAGCGCAATTATGATAGTCATTTTAATTTTTGACGTGAATAGACTGATTGACGAATATGCAGAATCAAAAAAGAAAGAGATATTTAACTGCAATTTTAATGGAGGTACAGAAGATGAATAGATTAACAGTAAAAAATAACAAGAGCGATGCGTACGTCAGAACCATTGTTTTAGCAATCTTATTGCTGAATCAGACTTTAGTTTTATTCGGTCAAAATCCGCTTCCGTTTAGTGATGAACAAATATACGAGTATGTATCACTAGCTGCTCTAGTCGTTATTACACTTTGGAACACTTATAAGAATAACAACTACACAGACGAAGCGGTACAAGCACAGCGTGAACTTGAGAAACTGAAAGGAATGAAGAAACGTGTCTAAAAACTTATTAGCTTTACCACAGCTTGTAGACAAGCGCAAAACGCTGCCGAGACATCCTAGAGCGGTTAGAAAACGCAGAACGCCGATTAAGAAGTTAGAGCGAGGTATTCATCATAGCGCAACCCTCTCCACTCTAGCCGGAAGTAATCCAGAAGCGTTTGCAAGATTCCATACAGATAGACACGGTCACAACTGGCCAACTGTCGGATACACGATCATTATCACACCATCACGGCTCGTTAAAACACCTAATGGCGACCGTGCTGAAATTTCTCTGTGCTTAAATCTCGATGAAATAGGACACCACGTAGGAAACTCGAACGATTTTTCGCTAGGAATTTGTATCGCGGGCGATTATCGTAAAGAGTATATTTCAGACGCGGTAGCCGCTTCATACGCAGAACTTTTTGAAGCACTCGATAAAGATGAAATTGCAACGGGTCGTGTTCGTGGCCACAATGAGTATCCGGGTTGGGGCAGCACAGAGTGTCCTGTGTTTAAGCCTGATTGGGTATTAAACCGCGGTAAGCAACTAATCAAGAAGAGCACAGCGAAACCAACACCTGCACCAGTTGAGCCTGAGAAAGTAGAAGTACAAGACAGACCCGACTTTATCGCTATTCAGCAAGGCGATAATATGTGGCAGATTTCACAGCGTTTTGGGGTTGATTATAATAAACTAGTTAAGCTTAACAGGCACTTAATACCGGATAGAATCCCGGTTGGTGCTTTAATCCGCTTAAATGAGGAAGCCATCTTTGAAGAAGATTATGCTGGTGCATGGCAGACGGATGAAGGTATCTCATACCGTCAAGAACGTGGTATTTTTGAAAATACTTCGGGAGTTTCGATTGCTGTCAGGAAAGAAGCACCTAAATTAAGTGTTCCTGTATTTACACGCTTACAGCATGGCGGTACGTTTACGTATGATCGGGTGTACCATTATGACGGCCACGTCTGGCTATCGAAAGTACATGATGGCGAGCGTAGATTCATGCCTATTAGAACGCTTAAAGACAACAAGCTGGGCGATGCATGGGGTAACACTAGACTTTTAAAATAGAGGAACACCATCTATTTAAAGGGGGTGTGTGAAGCGGAGTAACAAAGAGCAACGAAAGAGTAACCTTTACCTTAGCGCGTGCATTAAGTCAATAGATGCACTAGAACATACAAAACACAGTATATTGTTAATAAGCCTTTCCCCAGAGGGCAAGAAAAGCCACTCTTGATTGAGTGGCCTTTTTTATTTGATTTCAATATAATCGTCATGAGATTCTTCAACTGCTTTTTTAAGGTTGTCGCCCTTTTCCCAGTAATCTTCATCTTCGTTATCTTCTTCAACTTCTGCATTTCTTAAGAATACTGTTTGACCTTCTATATTAAATTCAAGGTCATCTGTTCCATTGCCGTTGCCATAGCTGGCAGTTAAGTTTTCAAGTGTCATCTGCGGTTTAATCATTTCTTTTACTTCGTTTTCATACAAATTCCCTTTAATTTTATATTCGGGTTCCACGTGTTCGAGTAGTTCCATATGGTCATCAAACTCGTTTAATAATACAACTGTGGATTCTTCAAACATCTGAGCACTTCTGTCGATTAGAACGAATGGTTCTTTAACTGGTGCTTGTTTGTTGTCTAAGTGGTATATCATATCTTCATGTAATTCTTCATCATAATCTTCAAGTAACTGCGCTCTGCTATCATATAGCGTGATGTATACTTCGTCTCTGCCGTTTCTTAAATGCTCACTCGCTCTAGCTACCATTTTACGTGCGTTTTCAAGTTGTTTCATTTTTGTTGCCTCCAATTTATTATAGTACTCGATTAACTTCAAAGCGTTCTTTAAGCTCATGTTCCCGACATCGCTTTCTTCTCTTGTGAATCGTGATAAAGTCGTCTGCGCTATGCCCGTTGCTTTGTGAATCGCATACATTGTTTCCCCAGAATCGAATAACAGCCATCTGATTCTTGCTTTAACATCCATCTCATCCACTCCTTATTAGTTCGTTTCCTAACTCCTTAATTACATTATACTACCGCTTCCGGTACAAGTCAACACTTTTATGTAATTTCTTTCAAAAGTTTTTAAATAAAAAAAGACCAGCGTGAGCTAGTCTTCTTCATACTCCATGTAAATTGAATCATAATAAAATTGCGGGGCGTAATCTGTCGATTTTCGTTCCTGATCAATTTCACTCGCTATACCAAAATAAATAAGAACGCCGTCTGCAGTTTCGTAAAGTCCTGTACTTCTGCTCATTGGCCAGTTTCCGTAATTAATGCGTTCTACCGTTTCTTGCGAATACCAAACGTTAGTCACAATATAGCTTCCTGTATTGCCGTATTGGTCTTGTAAGTCTGTAGCTAATCTAAATACGACACCGTTCTCTAAATCTTCATTAATTAAATGTAACACATCCACGGATTCCCTACTGAACCTTTCCATCATTCCGTTTGCAGTCCAGGCAGTTGAAATATATCTTGTATAAGAATCTACACCATCAATTACTTCATGTTTAAAATCATCTAAGATGCTAGAAGTTTCTTCTTCAACTTCTTCTTCAGGCTCTCCCTCTGATTCGTCAATAACCTCTCCTGATTCAACTTCATCAGGTTCGTCTTCCTGTTCATCTTCCTGTTCATCTTCCTGTTCTTCTACCTCTTCAACATCATTCGCTTCTTCATCAGCAACATCATCACTTGTATCCGTGTCATCTGGATCAAAAAATACAACGCTTAAAAATATGAAGGCCGAGATGATTATAATTATCCAAACGAGACACCCTAAACATCCGCCCTTCTTCTTTTCTTTTGCCATAACATCACTCCTAGTATTTGTAATTTAATTATATCAGATTCCGTGCCACTTTCGTGCCAACGCTAATACTTTTAGTTACCTTTTTAACCGGATTAGAAAAACAGGAAACGGCGAATCTATGCCAATTTACCCGATTAGCCGGGACAGGACAATGGACGCCGTCTCCATACAAAAAAACGCTTATCAATTTTCACATTGATAAGCGTTTTTTATTTTGTATTTATTTACTACCTTCCAAAATACTTCTCCATCCGTTTGTCATCCTTACGTTCTTTCACGACTAGAACGGCATGGATAGCACCCGGCACCCAGAATATTAATGTTAATATCACATTCAATATTGCTTGAAATGGTTTACCTGAAAATAGAACAGCGACTGGCGGTAAGACGATTGCTAATAAATACATCATGTTGACTCACCCCTCAATTACTGATTATAGCTTTTTATTGCACGTGCCATATCTCGTTTTACTTGCTTCTCTTTAATTGCATGACGTTTATCGTGTTTCTTTTTACCAGTAGCAATTCCGAGCAATACTTTACACACACCGTTTTTTATATATAATTTAAGCGGAATGACCGCACTGCCGGCATCTTTTAAAATACCGTAGAGTCGATCAATTTCTTTACGGTGCAATAATAATTTACGGGTGCGAAGTGGATCTGTATTATATCGGTTTCCTTCTTCATAAGGTGCGATGTGCATATTGTATACATACATATCTCCCTTATAAACGCGTGCGTATGCATCTGCTATATTGGCAGAGCCGCGACGGATTGATTTAATCTCAGTTCCAGTCAGCACGATTCCCGCTTCAATTGTGTCATCTATCGTATAGTCATAGCGTGCTTTTCTATTTTGTGCTAATGGCTTATCTCTATGTTGATTCATCGGCATAACTTCCTCTTACTTTTTCTTACGTTTCTGACCTTGTTTCGCAACTTTTGTATAGTACGGCGCACGTCCTTTATCTGTTGTTACATGTGGCCCGTCATTCTTCTTACGTGAACGTGTCTTTTCTTTTTTATTGGTTTTATCTTTAGAACCGGATTTAATTTCAATCGGTTTACGATTTCTCTCGCGTTCTATCCGCTTAGGCATACCCACAATTTTGAAATCAATAGAGCGCTCTTCAGTATTTGCACCGAGCACTTCTACTTCAACACTGTCACCCATTCGATAAACTGCACCAGCATTATCACCAATCATCGCCATCGCACGTTCATTAAATTGGTAGTGATCATCTGTCATGTTCGAAACGTGAACAAGTCCCTCGATTGTGTTCGGCAATTCGACAAATATTCCAAAGTTCATCACACCTGAAATTACACCTTCAAACGTTTCACCGATGTGCTGTTTCATGTACTCCGCTTTCTTCAAGTCATCCGTATCACGTTCGGCGTCAACTGCGCGACGTTCGCGTTTTGATGTATGGTCTGCAATATCCGGAAGTTCATTCGCAATTCTAGAAACCGTTTTGTTATCTGTCTTACCTTCAATTAAGTAAGTTCTAATTAAACGGTGCACAATTAAGTCCGGATAACGTCTGATTGGAGACGTGAAATGTGTGTAGAACTCTGTCGATAAACCGAAGTGTCCCAAGCTTTCTTCAGCGTATCGTGCCTGCTGCATCGAGCGTAGCATCAATGTATTTATAACGAGCTCTTCCGGCATACCTGCGACTTTATCGATGATACTCTGCAGTGCACGCGGGTGAACATCATTGCTCTTACCTTTTACCATGATGCCGAAATTCGTCAAGAATTCATAGAAACGCTGCAGTTTCTCTTCTTTCGGATCTTCATGCACACGATAAAGAAACGGCACTTCCATCCAGTGGAAATGTTCTGCAACTGTTTCGTTTGCAGCGAGCATAAATTCTTCAATCATTTTTTCTCCGACAGAGCGCACGCGAATTGCGATTTCTGAAGGTGTACCATCTGCTTCTACAATCACCTGGGCTTCGTTGAAATCAAAATCGATTGCACCGCGTTCTGTGCGTTTCGTTCTAAAAATCTGAGCGAGTACTTCTGCTTCCTGCAACATTGGAAAAACGTCACTGAACTCTTGAATTAACGCCTCATCTTTATCAACCAGCATCTTATTGACATCATCATATGTCATACGACGGTCTGAGACAATCACACTTTCAAAAACCTCATGATTTACAACTGTTCCAGCTGCATCGATTTCCATACGACAGCTGAGCGTCAATCGCTCAACATCCGGATTTAATGAACAGATACCATTTGATAGTCGGTGTGGAATCATCGGAATAACTCGGTCGACAAGGTATACACTTGTCCCGCGTTCATATGCTTCTTTATCCATTGGAGATTCTTCAGTGACATAGTGCGAGACATCTGAAATGCTGACTATTAATTCATAATTGCCATTGCTTAATTTCTTAACTGATATGGCATCATCTAAATCTTTCGCATCTGCGCCATCAATTGTAATTGTAAACTCGTCTCTTAAATCGACGCGACCTTCTAATTCATTTTCTTGAACCACATCCGGAATATTCTCCGCTTGATTAAGTACATCATCAGGAAATTCTATCTCAATCCCATGGCTATATATAATCGATAAAATATCGACGCCTGGATCATTTTTGTGTCCAAGTATTTGGGTAATATGACCTTCAGGATTATCTCCATTGTCATTAAACTTCGTTATTTCAACCAGTACCTTATGGCCTGAAACAGCACCTAAGTCCTTGCCTTTTGCAATAAAAATATCGTGTTGATGCTTTTCAGAGTCCGGCACAACAAAGCCAAATGATTCATTATCTTGATACGTTCCAACAATTCTCGTTGATCCACGAGTAAGTATGCTGGATACACGGCCTTCTTGCTTGTCTCCGCCGGTGTCTTTATGCACCTCAACAAGAACTGTGTCACCATCCATTGCCCCATTAACTTCTGTCGGCGGTATAAAGACATCTTGAAGTTCACTATCAGCCGGTCTTAAAAAACCGAACCCACGCTTATGCATGGATAATGTACCCCTTACTAAGTTCGTCTCTTCAACTTTCATGTACTTGTCTTTTTTTGTTCGAAATAAAATACCCTCTTCTTCAAGTCGAACCATTTCTTTAACCACTTCTTTAAAATCATCTGAATCCTGGATATCTAATTGCGCTTGGAATTCTTCAATTTTTAATGGTTTATAATCTTTTGAGTTTAAAATGTGTTGAATCTGATTTCTGAACTTACTCATAGTATCCCCTCCTTATTGGTGATGTTCTTCCATGAATTCATGCAATCGTTTAAATAATATATCTTTCTCGACATCTATTGTTGGCACGTGACCACTCTTCTCCAACCACATCAATGATTTATCATCCGATGCTAAATTGTCATATATAATATTGGCTGACTCAGGGTTAATGACGTTATCATGTTTTGATTGGACAACAAGTACTGGCTCGTACACATTATCCAAACGGTCTTTTGTCGTTTCTATGATTTCACGGATTTCAGCAAATACATCTGAGATTATGTAATTATCTACTTCCGCCTCTGTTGTTGCATCATCCTTACCTTCCAGTTTTTTAAATGTGCGCGCATATTGTTTGAAACTTTCAAATAAAGTCACGTCATCCTTTAAAAACATCGGAGAACATATCGTAGCGATACCTGTGATATCTTTTTCAGCAGCAAGTCTAAGTGCATATACACCACCAAGAGAAACACCGAAGACAAAAATAGATTCAAAACCTTTTTGTTTGAGTTCTTCATATGCATCATTGACTTGAGACCACCAAACGTACGGTGACGATTCAAGTATTTTATGTGGATCATCAGCATGTCCTTCATAATGCGGTGCCATAGAAGTTATATTATGTTTTTGCAAATAACGACCCAGTTGACGCACATCTGAAGAGTTCCCAGTAAACCCGTGCAGCAAGAGTGCAGCATAGGGTGAAGTACCTTCAAAGTAAAATGGTTTAGGCAACTGTATCTTCATGTCATTTACCCTACTTTCATTCATTTAATTTAATTCTACATTAATTAGAATTGAAACAATAGAGAAATGTCATTGTGATTGAATTGTAAGTGATTATTGGAAGAACGATTGTTATCGTTGATTAGATACCCCCGCTATCGCGTCAGCGAGCGCTCTCGTTGATTAGATAACCCTCCTATCTCGTCAATGAGCGGCCACAATGATTCGATAACATTTGAAACCATAGAAAAAAAGCGTATAAACCTTTAAGAAGGTCTATACGCTCCATTAAATACGTTACTTTTCCATACTCTGATTCTAACGATTCATTAATATAAGTAAGTAATTAACATTAACAATCCAAAGAACATGATTGATAACAAGACTGTTACTCTATGTAGCATTAAGTCCATACCACGGGCCTTCTGCTTACCAAATAATTGCTCAGCGCCACCACTGATAGCTCCAGATAACCCAGCACTTTTACCTGATTGTAACAATACTACTGTGATTAATGATATCGAAGTAATGATTAATAGAATGATTAAAATTGTGTTCATTGGTGTAATCCCTCCGACATTTACTAACAGTGATATTATAGCAATGTATAACGCCGTTATCAATAAGTAACGCATATTGTAACGCAATTGAAATATTTTTATTCATTACTTTTCAATATTAAAGAATGCATCCATACCAAGATACAAGCCAGTTTCATACAATTCATCCTCAATGCGCAGTAACTGATTGTACTTTGCCACACGATCTGTACGCGAAGGTGCGCCTGTTTTTATCTGTCCGGCATTCACTGCAACCGCAATATCTGCAATCGTCGTATCTTCTGTTTCACCTGAACGGTGTGAAATCACTGACGTGTATCCTGCGCGTGCAGCCATTTCAATCGCTTCAAATGTTTCAGTTAGCGTACCGATTTGATTGACTTTAATCAATATAGAGTTACCGACACCTTCTTCAATCCCTCTTGCTAACTTTTCAGTGTTTGTAACGAATAAGTCATCACCAACAAGCTGTACTTTATGGCCAATTTTCTCAGTTAATAAACGGTGCCCATCCCAATCGTTCTCATCAAGTCCATCTTCGATAGATATGATAGGATATTTCTCAACCATTTGTGCGTACCATTCTACAAGCTCTCCTGAAGTGAATGATTTGCCTTCACCTTTTAACTCATACTTACCAGTCTCGACATCGTAAAATTCACTTGACGCTGCATCCATTGCAAGTTTAACATCTTCACCTGGCGTGTATCCTGCACGTTCAATTGCAGTAATAATAGTCGATAATGCTTCTTCGTTAGATTTTAAATTCGGTGCAAATCCACCTTCATCACCGACAGCAGTGCTTAAATCCTGCTCACTTAAAACTTTTTTTAGACTTTGGAAGATCTCTGTTCCCATTCTCAGTGCTTCTTTAAATGTATTAGCACCAACCGGCATAATCATAAACTCTTGAATATCGACGTTGTTATCCGCATGTTCTCCACCGTTGATGATGTTCATCATAGGAACTGGAAGCTGTGTCGCATTGAACCCACCCAGATATTTATAGAGTGGCTGTCCTAAAAAGTCTGCAGCAGCTCTTGCTACAGCTATTGACACACCAAGAATTGCATTTGCTCCGAGCTTTTCTTTGTTAGGCGTACCATCTAAAGCTTTCATCATCATGTCGATAGATACCTGCTCAAGTACACTAAACTCACCTTCGACTAGTTCTGCTGCAATTTCTTCATTCACATTATTAACCGCTTCTTCTACGCCTTTTCCTAAGTAGCGTGAGTCATCATTATCACGTAGTTCTACCGCCTCATACTCACCAGTTGATGCACCAGACGGCACCAAGGCACGACCAAACGCACCACTTTCTGTTAACACTTCAACTTCAATTGTAGGATTACCTCTAGAGTCTAGAACTTCGCGTGCGTAAACATCTGTAATTAATGGCATGTTTGATCTCCTTTATCATTTATTATATTGCGCTACTATTATAGCAATGATTCACCTGTCATTTCATCTGGTTTGGTAATTCCCATCAAATCAAGTACTGTCGGCGCAATATCAGCAAGCCTGCCCCAACGCAGATCGCGGCTTTTATCGGTAATGATAATTGGCACAGGATTTGTAGTATGTGCAGTCATTGGCTCACCAGATAAAGTAATGACCTCGTCACTGTTGCCGTGGTCTGCTGTAATCACTGCGGCACCACCCTGGTTGATAATTTCGTCTACTATCTCACCTAGACATGCGTCTACCGCTTCAATCGCCTTGATTGTGGGTTCCAGCATCCCGCTATGCCCCACCATATCCGGGTTCGCAAAATTTAAAATAACGAGATCTAAGTCTTGATTTGACAGTGCTCGAAGGCATTTATCTTTAACTTCATACGCACTCATTTCAGGTTTCAAATCATACGTTGCTACTTTTGGTGAGTCGACTAGAATACGGCGTTCACCTTTAAATTCATCGTGTTTTCCACCACTCATAAAGTATGTAACATGTGGATATTTCTCGGTTTCAGCGATGCGTAACTGAGTCTTTCCAGCGCGCGCAACCACCTCACCAATTGTGTTTTTTATATCATCTTTTTCAAAGACAACGTGTGCGCGAACATCATCGTTATACTTTGTGAATGTCACAAATCGAATATCTGGATATCTGCGGTCCATATCAAATCCAATAAACGACTCGTTTGTATATATTTCAGATAATTGCGCTGCTCTGTCCGGTCTGAAGTTAAAGAATATCATTGCATCATGTGGCTCTACACCATTACCATGTTTACCGTCATGTCCTTTGATGACAAAAGGCTCAACGAATTCATCTAGAATTCCTGCCTCATAACTCGCCTTAACACCGTCAGTGGCTGAATCAAACACTGGTCCGTTACCATTTGATATCACTTCATATGTAAGTTGCTCACGTTCCCAGCGCTTATCTCGGTCCATTGCATAATAGCGACCACTCACTGAAGCAAACATTCCTATACCAATTTCTTTAAATTGTCTTTCACTCTCTTCAATATATTCAAGTGCAGACGCCTGATCGACATCCCGGCCATCTAAAAATGCATGTACATAGACGCGTTCTACACCGTGTGCTTTTGCGAGCTTTAACAATGCAAACATGTGATGATAATGCGAATGTACACCACCATCACTTAATAATCCCATTAGATGTAAGCTGGAATCACGCTCGACACAGTGCTTCATCGCTTCTATCAGCACTTCATTATCAAAGAAGTCGCCGTCTTCAATCGACTTATTAATACGCGTTAAACTTTGATACACAACACGACCAGCACCAATGTTTAAATGACCGACTTCTGAGTTTCCCATCTGTCCCTCAGGTAAACCGACGTCGAGTCCAGACGCTTTTAATTCAGCATGCGGATACGCATTATAATAACGATCAAAATTCGGTTTATGTGCCTGCTTTACAGCATTACCTTCTATTTCATCACGATTTGCGAAACCATCTAGAATGATTAAGCCAACGGGTTTAGTCATTGACAGCACCACGCACGAGCGCAACAAAACTATCCGGCTCGAGTGAAGCACCACCGACAAGTGCACCATCGATATGTTCACATGCCATATATTCTTTAATGTTCTCAGGCTTCACAGAACCACCGTATTGAATACGCACCGCTTCACTTACTGATGCATTAAAATCTTCAGCAATTTGATTTCGTACGACACCGCACATTGTATTTGCATCATCACTTGTCGCTGATTTTCCAGTGCCGATCGCCCAAATCGGTTCATATGCTACAACTGTTTTCTTTACTTGGTCGTCAGTTAAGCCACTCAGCGCCTCGCTAACTTGTCTCTTAAGTACATCCTCTGCCTTACCAGATTCACGTTCTTCATCACTCTCACCCACACAAACGATTGGAATGATATTATTTGCGTGTGCTTGTTTTGTTTTTAGATTAACGCTTTCATCTGTTTCATTAAAATATTGACGACGTTCAGAATGTCCAATAATTACATACTTCACACCAATATCCGTCAGCATATTAACCGATACCTCACCAGTGAATGCCCCTGAATCTTCAAAGTGCATGTTTTGAGCACCGATACCAACAGGTAAGGCTTTCGTTTTATCGACGAGTTCTTTTAAATGGATAAAAGGAGCACAAATTGCACGCTCCACATTTTCATCACTTGGTAAATCATCCAATCCATCAATAAATTCAAGTGCTTCACTTAACGTCTTATTCATCTTCCAGTTTCCTGCAATAAATGGTTGTCTCATTAAGAATGCTCCTTATTTTTATTTGTCTGAGATAGCTTGTAGGCCGGGTAATACCTTACCTTCTAGATACTCGAGTGACGCACCGCCACCTGTAGAGATATGTGAAAATTCATCAGCGAATCCTAAATCTTGAGCGGCTGCAGCTGAGTCACCCCCGCCGATGATTGTTTTTGCATCAGAGAGCGCTGCAATTGATTCACATACGCCAATCGTACCTTTTGCAAAATTCTCCATTTCAAATACGCCCATTGGGCCATTCCATACGACAGTCTTAGCGCCGTTAAGTTCTTCTGTAAAGAGACGCACAGATTCTTCACCGATGTCTAGGCCCATCATATCATCCGGTATATTATCTATTGATACTGTTTTGTGTTCAGCATCTGCATCAAACTCTGCAGCAACAACTGCATCTACCGGTAAGATAATTTTTCCATCTGCCTTATCGAGTAACGATTTAGCTAAATTTAGTTTATCTTCTTCAAGTAGTGACGAGCCAATCTCATGTCCTTGCGCTTTTAAGAAAGTGAACATCATACCGCCGCCGATGAGTACTTTATCGGCTTTTTCTAATAAGTTTTCAATGACACCAATCTTGTCTGATACTTTCGCACCACCAAGGATTGCAACAAATGGACGTTCCGGCTCGTCTACTGCACCACCGATAAAATCAATTTCTTTCTGCATTAAAAATCCAGATACTGTTTCCAGGTGACTCGCGATACCGACGTTTGAAGCGTGCGTACGGTGAGCTGTACCGAATGCATCATTCACAAACACGTCACCAAGTGATGCCCAGTATTTACCGAGTGCCTCATCGTTATTGCTCTCTTTCTTACCTTCCAGATCTTCAAAGCGCGTGTTTTCAAACATCAACACGTCACCATCATTTAGCTCATCTATTGCAGACTCTAATTCTTCCCCGCGGGTAGCCGCAACAAATGTGACATCTTTCTTTAATAACTTGCTCAATTTATCTGCAACCGGACGCATTGACTTATCCTGTAAATCTTCTTCAGTTTTCACTTTTCCTAAGTGTGAGAACAGAATCAATTTACCACCTTCGCCTAAAATATGCTCAATTGTCGGCAATGCTTCGACAATACGATTATCATTTGTGATTTCTCCATTTTTCATCGGTACGTTAAGGTCAGCTCTCAGTAATACTTTCTTACCTTTTAACGCCACATCTTTCACAGTTTTTTTCATGGGCAAATGACTCCTTTATTAATAGTATTCATTAATGATTATACCGTAATGTGATAAAAAAACGAGCGTAGACCCCAAGGTTATGAATATAAAAAATCCTTGCGTTTTCTTTCCTGGGGCATAGCCGCGAGCTTGTAATCTCGCAGCTACGCTTCTCCCCTGGGAGTAAAACACAAGGATTTTTCTTATTTTTAATGTTCTGCCATATGATTTAACACACGCAACATTTGAACTGAGTAGCCCATTTCGTTGTCATACCAGCCGACAACGCGTGCGAGCTGTTTGCCGCCGACATCGATTAAACGTGTTTGTGTGGCATCAAAAATTGATCCCGCTTTTGTACTTATAACATCAGTAGATACGATTTCATCTTCTGTATAGCCGAACGAATCATTTTGACGTGACTTCATGATGTTGTTTATCTCTTCAACCGATGTTTGTTTCGATAATGTCACAGTGAGTTCTGTCAATGAACCAGTCAGTACTGGTACACGCTGTGCACCACCATCAAGCTTACCTTCAAGCTCTGGTATTACTTTACCAATTGCTTTCGCTGCACCAGTTGAGTTCGGTACAATGTTCTCTGCTGCAGCACGCGCACGTCTGTAATCACCTTTACGGTGTGGTCCATCAAGTGTGTTCTGGTCACCCGTATACGCATGGATTGTCGTCATCAAACCATTTTCAACACCGAGTTCATCATGCAGTGCTTTTGCCATTGGCGCAAGACAGTTCGTCGTACAGCTCGCCGCTGATAAAATTTCTTCACTGCCATCGAGCACATCTTCATTGACACCGAACACAATCTGTTTGATGTGTGAATCCTTAGCCGGCGCTGAGATTAATACGCGTTTGGCACCTGCTTCGATGTGCTTACGCGCACCTTCTTCTGATGTGAAGAATCCTGTACACTCAAGCACAATATCGATATCGAGTTCGCCCCATGGTAACTGCGTAGGATCTTCTTCATTATATGATTTTATCTCTTTACCATTTATTTTAAATCCACCTTCTAGATTTTCAATCGTACCTTGAAAAGGTCCATGCGCAGAGTCATATTTGAATAAGTGTGCCAGGAAATCATCATCCGTTAAATCGTTTACTGCGACAAGCTCTAGGTTTGGAAAGTTTTCCATTTCACGTGCGACGATACGACCAATTCTACCAAATCCATTAATTGCTACCTTTACCATTATTAATGCCTCCTATTGATTGAGTAAATATTCCCCGACACTCTCATCGGTAATTAAGATTGTATTTTTTGGTGCGATTTTTAAATACGTATGAATTGCTTCTCGTTTACTCATACCCCCTGCGACTGCAAATACTTGTTGCTTATTTGCGAGTGCATCGAGTTGAATACCGACTGTATTGATCCGATGTACAACATTGCCTGATTCGTCAAAATAAAATCCAAAGGCTTCTGTGACTGCACCTGATGTTTTTAAAATCTCTACTTCAGTTGCAGGTGTGTGTCTGCGTTCAGCCATCGTGAATGCTTCACCGATTCCATGAATGACAAAATCAGACTGTTCGTTCAGTTCAATAATGGACTTAACATCCGGTTCATTCACAAGAGAATCCAGTGTCGTTGTACTTAAATAATCCGGTGCATGCAGCAGCTTATGTGATCCACCAGTCACTTCAGCAAGCTTGCTCGCAATTGAATTCGCTTGATAATCATTACTCTCACCAAGGCCCCCACGAGCGGGCACAAACAATAAATTGCCTTCAAATGGCTGCAGGCTGTCACTCAGCGATGCCATCGTTGAGCCACCCGTGACAGAAATGACTGCGCCATCAAACAGCACATCATTCAAGAGTCGTGCTGTCGTTTTACCCAACCGTGCTTTTGTGTCGTCATCCGTATCTGCATCACCTGAAACCACGTAGAAGCGCTCGATATCATACTTCTCGGTTAAAGCATTCGATAATCTCGAGTTTTCTGCCAGCGGCGATAAAAATCCATCCAACGCGATAATAATATCAGTTGCTGCCTGCTCAAGATAAATGCCTTTTGACTCAATTTTGACAAGCTGCAATGATGCGAGATAATCCACTTCACGGCGCACTATGCGTTCCGATTCAGACACACGCGCTGCAAGTGCACGTCTGCCAATCGGTGCATGTGTTTCAATTTCTTTTAAAATGCGAAAGCGTAAGTTCAACTGTTCAATTAGATCCGGTGCGACATGTGTCAATAATTTTAAATTTTCGTTATTCATGCGATTCTCCTATCTATACAAGGACATAAAAGTCCCTATAGGGACAAAAATAATCACACCCTCACTATACCATACGATAGCTAAAGTGCAATTAATTTATTTTCCCTATTATTTTCTTGTGCTATGTTGTTCTAAATATTCAAAGATGGTCACAAAATCAAGTCGTCCGCTTTGTATAATTGTATCACCATGTGCGACAACCGGTACTTCCAGCATATATTTTTGCTGCAGCTCATCAGACTGATCAATATCTATAAACTCAATTGTAATATCTTCAAAATAATCTAAAGCGAGAGCTAATTCTATTTCACCCTTATCACAGAGTTGACAATTATTTCGTGTATAGTATGTAATTTTCATGTACGTATCACCTTTCTTTTAATGCCTAAATATATTTGATTCACCATTTCAGCGAAGACAATACCGATTGCGATTGCGCCTGAAACGAGACCGACCTGAAAAATAAATTCAATCGCAAGCTGATACTCATTAATCACAACGTGACGCATCGCTTCATAAGCAAGACCACCCGGGACGAGCGGTATGATTCCGCATACTATAAACACAATGACCGGCATCTTTAACGTTCGCGCAAAAATATAAGAGATAAATGTCAGTATGAAGCTGCCTAAGAAAGCTGCAATTATATTTTGTTCAAGTGTATTCATGACAAGTGTATATACTACCCAGCCTAAACCGCCTGCAAAACCACAAAATATAAGCGCACGCCTCGGCACGTTAAACATTACACCAAAGCCTACCGATGCACCAAGTGCTAACAAAAACTGCAATATGTAGTCCATTTGGCACCTCCGAAATTAAAATATATACACGACACCAACACCGACACCGATTGCGATAGCAGTCAATGCTGCTTCCACACCTTTTATGGATCCGGCCATCAAGTGGCCGCGTATCATCTCACGTACGGCATTTGTTATTAACACACCCGGTACGAGCGGCATGACACTTGCAATGATAATCGTGTTGAGCATATCCGGGGTCGAAAAATTAAAGTGTATGTAAAATGTGGCCAGTAATGCGACGTATAAAGAAGCGAAAAATTCAGTGAAGAATTTTATCCGTGTGTAGCGCAGTAATAACTCGTTGATAAGTAAAGCACCTGCACCGCCCAGAAATGCGATGAACATGTCTGACCATACGCCGTCAAACATAATTAAAAACATACTCGCGGCAAAACCTCCAGCGAGTGCGAGTGCGTATAACGGAAATGATGGTGTTTCATGTAATGTTTCCAGGCGCTTAATTGCTTCATTAATCGATAAACCATCAGCAATTTCTCTTGATAATGAATTGATTGCGATGACGCGTTCAAAGTTATTGAAACGCTCTTCTATTCTGACTGTTTGTGTGAGTGCATAATCATTTACAGAAAAGATGATAACGGTTGGAGTGACAAACACTTGAGTGTTTTTAACACTGTAACTGTTTGCGATGCGCGTCATGGTATCTTCGATTCTGTACGTTTCAGCACCGCTCTCAAGCAGCACTTTACCAGCATTGATCGCAACAAAGAAGACCGAGCGCACAAACGATTCGCTCGCAATTTCATCGTGCCTTGGCACCTGTACTGTTTCATCTTTACCAACCATTGTCATCACCTCTTTATAGCGTCCCCGGAGGGAATCGAACCCCCATTATAAGAACCGGAATCTTATGTGTTATCCATTACACTACGAGGACAAGTTTTCATGTAGGCAAATATAGAGTATCATAACATATGACGCTTTAAAACGCATTAGCATAATCGGAATAAAACCCCAATTCATATGGTTTGACCTTCATTGACTAATGTGTTTTAATAAAATTAGAATACTAATAAGAACAGAAAAAAAGGAGAGATACTATGAATCTAATACCTACAGTAATTGAACAAACAAACCGCGGTGAGCGAGCGTATGATATTTACTCAAGATTATTAAAAGATAGAATTATTATGATTGGTTCTCCAATCGATGATAACGTGGCTAACTCTGTGGTGAGTCAGTTATTATTCTTACAGGCACAGGATGCTGAGAAAGATATCTACCTATATATCAACTCACCAGGTGGCAGCGTAACTGCTGGTATGGCAATTTACGATACGATTCAACACATTAAACCAGATGTACAAACAATAGCACTTGGTATGGCAGCTTCAATGGGATCATTCCTGCTTGCAGCAGGTGCAAAAGGTAAACGCTATGCATTACCAAACGCTGAAATCATGATTCACCAGCCACTGGGTGGTGCTTCAGGTCAAGCAACTGAAATTGAAATCGCAGCGAAGCACATTTTAAAAACGCGTGAAAAACTCAATAAGATTCTTGCTGAGCGCACAGGTCAAAAATTATCTAAGATTGAGAAAGACACAGACCGTGACTTCTTCATGAGTGCTGAAGAAGCGAAGAAATACGGTTTAATCGATGGCGTAATGGAAGCAGACGAATCAGAAAAATAATATGTAATTTATTAAGATGGCAAATTTATATTTGTCATCTTTTATATTTTTAAAAGTACTGTTGGTACACTTTTGTAAGTAATTAAATTATACTTGCAACAAAGAGGGGGATACCTATGAATATCTTAATTACTGGAGGCACAGGACTTGTCGGCAGCCATTTAGTTCAATCATTTTTAGATGATGACTATTACGTTTACGTGTTGACGCGCGGAGAAAGTGAAGTCAAACACGACCGATTAAAACATGTACATTTTGACCCGAATAAATTAGATGACTTATCATTTAGTGAAGAATTACCAGAACAATTCGACACTATTTTTAATCTGGCAGGTGCATCATTGCAAAAGCTCTGGACAGATACACATAAGAAACGTATTTTATCCTCAAGAAAAAATGTCACACAAATACTAATCAATCTGCTCGCACAGAAAAAAATACAAGCAAAGACACTCGTGAATGGAAGCGCTATGGGCTACTATCCACCGAGCAAATCTGCGCATTTTGTCGAAGACGATGTTTTTCAGCCACATGATTTTTTATCAGAAGTTGTAAATGCCTGGGAAGGCATTGCGCTTAAAGCGAGAGACTACGGCGTTCGTGTCGTCACGACTCGATTTGGATTAATACTCGATAAAGAGCAAGGCGCCTTGCCATTGATGGCGTTGCCTTACCGCTTAAAAGTTGGCGGTAAAGTCGGAGACGGAGAGCAGTGGTATAGCTGGATTCATGTTGAAGATGTGATTAATGCGCTGCTGTTTGTGTTTGCAAACGAAGAAATTGAGGGTGCTGTAAACTTAACTGCACCTGAGCCGCTGAGACAAAAAGACTTCTCGACTTACCTGAGCAGCGCATTAAGACAGCCGGAGTTTTTCACAACGCCTGCACCACTGATAAAAACTGCGCTTGGAGAAATGTCCGGACTTATTTTAGATTCACACATTATCTTGCCGGAAGTTTTGATAGAAAATGATTTTAAGTTTTTGTATCCGACTTTGGACTTGGCGTTAGATGATATTTATGGGTGATGACGACTAATCGGAACTATGTGATAAGCACAAAGTCCCGATTCTGAAGTTAGTATAGAGGTTTAGCCACAACTCGACATTTTCAGACTCAGTTGTGGCGATTTGCACCGTGTTTAGCCACAACTCGACATTTTCAGACTCAGTTGTGGCGATTTGCACCGTGTTTAGCCACAACTCGATAATTTTAGATCCAGTTGTGGCGATTTGCACCGTGTTTAGCCACAACTCGACAATTTTAGACTCAGTTGTGGCGATTTGAACACCGTTTCGCTACAATCACATATTTTTATCATCGATTGTAGCGATTTGAGCACCTTTTCGCTACAATCACATATTTTTATCATCGATTGTAGCGATTTGAACACCGTTTCGCTACAATCACATATTTTTATCATCGATTGTAGCGATTTGAACACCGTTTCGCTACAATCACATATTTTTATCATCG
>JBGYPO010000150.1:0-10267 GCA_041838435.1 Aliicoccus sp.
AGAATCATTTTTTAATCAATTCATTTCTTTGAATTCTCTCAAAAAGAATTCTATAATTTTATATATAATAAAAAACTGAGGTTATTACTATGAATTATGACTGTATTGATTTTCCAATGGATGAAGTGCTCCAAAAGTTTATAGATCGTGATTCATCGATTCAAGAGTTTTATCAGCATTTAGAATTTAATCAGAACAGCATCGATGAAGTGACGGCGCGTCAGCCACATGCGCACACGTCAGAACTCGCTGATATTATTGAAGCTGAGATGGCACCGTTTGGTCTCACAGAAGCACAGCGCATTAATATCAACAAGCTGAGAAATAATCAGCGCGTGATTATCGGGGGACAACAGGCTGGATTGCTCCTGAGCCCGCAGTATATACTCCACAAAGTGTATACAATATTAATCTTACAAAACGAAGTGAAAGAAAAATATGATTATGACGCGGTGCCTGTATTTTGGATTGCTGGTGAAGACCATGATTTTGATGAAGTAAATCATACCTATGTTTATGATTCACATTATAAAAAAGTAAAAAAGATTACTTATAAGCCGAATCTGAATGTGCCGATGAGTATCGGCTTTTACGAATACGATAAAAAAGCGATGCGTGATACGTTTACTTCGATTGTAAAAGCTGTAGGAGATTCAAAGGTCAAGAAACCTTTAATAGAAGATATATTTGAAATGATTGAGAAGTATACTTACTGGACTGAGTTATTCCATGCGATTGTCCATGCAATGTTTAAGGACACGGGCTTGCTTATCGTAAACAGTCATAGTCCCCGAATGCGTAAATTAGAAATACCGATGTTCGAAAAACTTATTGATAATAGTGAAGCGATTGATAATGCATTCCGAGAAGGACAAAAGAAATTTAATTCGGAGTTAAAGACGACACCAACGATTGAAACTGAAACAGATATGCATTTATTTATTAACTCGACGACTGAACGTGAACTCCTGACTTCAAAACAACACAGTAAAGAAGAACTGAAGAAACAGCTGCACGATACACCAGAGATTTTTAGTAACAATGTGGTGACACGTCCCATTATGCAGGAAATGTTATTTAATACGCTGATGTTTGTTGGTGGGGGTGCCGAAGTTAAATATTGGGGTGAAATCAACGAGGTCTTTAAGTTACTCGATCTCCCAATGCCAATAATTATAAAACGCATGGAATTTATGTATGCGACTAAATCTTTGATGCAGGAATTAAAAGCATATGAACTTTCTATCAGTCCTAACTTACCAAATCATGTTGAGGGCAAGAAGGAAGCCATTATCGACCAGGAAGTTGATAGCGATGTGATTAAATCAATTAATGATATTCGCAACAATATTCCTGAATTATATGCGCCACTCCACGCCTGTATTGATGATGCATCTAAGCGTTTAACAAAAAAGAACGAGTCATTGCAGTTGCAGCAGCTCGATTACATGGAGCGACGTTATAGACTCGAGCAGAAGCGTAAAGTACGCAGCCAATTAAATAAACTCGATGCACTTGTCGATCATCTATTTCCAATGCAGGTATTACAAGAAAGAAAATACCATGCTTTAATTTTTACGACAAAACCTTGGGAAATTCCACCACTTTCTTATACAACCTCGCTTGTTCTTATAGAAACCTTATAGCAGTAAGCTTTGAGCTGATAATCAAAAAATTTGATTATCAGCTCTTTTTTTATTGTATTAAAATTATTAGATTAAATTGTGGAAAACTGTGGAGGATTGTGGGGACTTGTGGTAAATTAGAAACATGAAGAGGGAGGGACAGACATGTTTATGGGTGAATTCCAACAAAAGTTGGATACGAAAGGTCGCATGATTATACCAAGTAAGTTTCGTGACTCACTAAATGAACAGTTTGTCATCACTCGAGGACTCGATAAGTGTTTATTTGGTTACACAATGGATGAATGGGCACGCATTGAGGAAAAGATGAAATCACTCCCTTTAACCAAAAAAGATGCACGTAAATTTATGCGCCTATTCTTCTCAGGTGCAACCGTAGTAGATTTGGATAAGCAAGGACGCATTAACATTCCAAGTAATTTAAGAGAATACGCGAATTTATTAAAAGACTGTGTAGTCATCGGCGTGTCTAGCAGAATTGAGATTTGGTCAGAGAATGAATGGCAGGAATTCTATTCTGAATCTGAAGACAATTTCGAAGACATTGCAGAAGATTTAATCGATTTTGAACTATAGGAGGCTTGTGGATGTTTAAGCATGACACAGTATTATTAGAAGAGGCTGTTGATGGCTTGAACATTAAGCCAGATGGTATATATGTTGATGCCACACTAGGTGGTGCAGGTCACACACGTGAGATTTTAAAGAAACTCTCGACAGGACGACTCATCAGTTTTGATCAAGATAATGTTGCAATCGATAATGCGCGGTCGCTTATCGGTGATGATAGCAACCTTACTTTAGTCCATGCCAACTTTGAGCATCTCGGTCGTGAACTTGATCGTTTAAACATTGAAAAAATAGATGGTATTGTATATGACCTTGGCGTATCAAGTCCTCAGCTGGATATTACAGAACGAGGATTTAGTCACTCTAAGGAAGCGCGTCTTGATATGAGGATGGATAGACGACAAGCGCTTGATGCTTACGAGGTAGTGAATACATATACTTACGCGCAACTCGTTTCAATCTTTTTTAGATATGGAGAAGAAAAATTCTCAAAACAAATCGCACGTGAAATAGAACGTATACGTGAGATACAACCTATTGAAACAACAACTGAACTCACAGAAATAATCAAATCAAAAATTCCCCAAAAATTCAGACGTACTGGCGGACATCCAGCAAAGCGTGTATTTCAAGCTATACGAATCGCTGTAAATGACGAACTCGGTGTGTTTGAACGCTCACTAGAAACTGCTATTGATAGACTCGCACTAAATGGTCGAGTATCTGTGATTACATTCCATTCTCTTGAAGACAGAATTTGTAAGCAAATGTTTATGGAATATGAACGAGGTCCAGAACTTCCTAAAAATATGCCTGTGATTCCTGAAGGCTACGAGCAGACATTTAAACGTGTGAATAGAAAACCTATTACAGCGCACGAAGAGGATTTAGAAGATAATAGAAGAGCAAGAAGTGCACGTCTCCGCGTCGGAGAAAAGTTAGTTTAATATGATTGAGAAACGAGTGATAATATGGCGGTAGTAAACCCACAACAAGAGTTGGAGCGCTTAAAGACCGCGCCTAATACGGCACCATCACATCAGCCTGCACCTGAGAGTAAACCAATCATTCGAACTCGACAACATAAGGTTGGACTCTCATTAACTGAGATACTTACATATGGCGGGCTTGTACTCATAATTGTAATTTCACTATTATTCGTGCTATCTTTAAAATCGAATAGTTTTGACATGCAATCAGAGAAAACATCTGTTGAGAATGAAATCTATGTGAAGCAAGGTGAGATTACCGAGCTACAAACAGAGGTAAATGCATTAGCATCATATGAACGTATTTATGATAAGGCAGCTGAACTAGGACTGAGCATGAATAACAGAAATATAAGGGTTGTTGAGAAAAATGAGTAACTCTACTTTAAAACAACAAAAAGCGAAATTAAATGTAGGAGCGCTCCTCGTATACGTGGGTATCGGAGCGTTCTTTTTGATTATCATTATTCAGTTCGTATTCTTGATGACGACAAAATCTTTAAATGATGAGGATTTAGTTGCCCATGGAGAAGCGAAGTACTTAAGAACTGCTATAAATGAAGCGGAGCGTGGTGATATTGTCGACCGACATGGTAATGTGCTTGCAAGTGATATGAATACATATAAGCTTGCAGTCATTGTAGATGAGACATACCTAGAAGATGCACTTGACGTCAATGTGACTGCACGCACACTTTCTGAAATTATTGATATGAGTTATGAAGATATAAAAGAGACGATAGATTACGGTATTGAAAATAATCGTTTCCAAGTCGAGTTTGGGACCTCAGGAAGAGATTTAACATACAACGAGAAGACTGCGCTTGAAGAATCTGAAATAAATGGTTTAGTTCTCGAGAAAGATAAGCGTAGGCTTTATCCAAATGGGGACTTTGCATCTAATTTAATTGGCTTTGCAGAACGTGAAAGCACAACAGGTAAAATTATCGGTCAAATGGGAGTTGAAAATGCCTATAACGAGTTTTTACTGGGAGAAGACGGCCGCATAGATTTCACTCAGGATCTATGGAATTATGTTGTACCGAATTCTGATGAACAGTATGCGCCTGAACATGGATATACTGTTGAACTTACAATTGACTCAAATATTCAAATATTTTTAGAAGACTCACTTGATTTAATGGATGAGCATTTTAAACCTGACGCGGTGTTTGCGACAGTCATGGATGTTAAATCAGGAGAGATACTTGCAACAGGTCAACGTCCGTCATTTAATCCTGAAACACGTGAAGGGTTAGATAAATCGTGGACGAATGTGTTGTACGAAACAGCATTTGAGCCCGGCAGTACATTTAAAATATTTGGTATCGCTGCTGCAATTGATGCGGGAGAGTATGCACCTGATGATACATTCCAATCTGGTTCTGTAACAATCGATGACTTTATCGTCCAAGATTGGAATCAGGAAGGTTGGGGGAGACTGACTTATAATGAAGGACTTCAGTATTCTTCGAACGCCTTGATGATGACGTTGCAAGATCGTGTTGGTGCAGATGAAATGTATAAATACTACCAGGATTTCGGATTCGTTCAGTCAACAGGGTCAGAGTTTCCAAATGAGGCTGTCGGTCACTTAAACTGGCAATATGAACTTGATCGTAAAGCAGTGTCGTTTGGTCAGAGTATTGCGGTAACACCGATTCAGATGCTTCAGGCAACGACAGCAATTTTCAATGACGGCGTTATGAAAAAGCCATATGTAATAAAAAATGTAACGAATCCAAACACTGGTGAAGTTGTCTACAAAGGTGAAGAAACAAACGTAAGACAAGTCTTATCAAAAGATGCCGCAGAAAAAACGATAGAAGAGCTTAATCAGTTAGTAGGCGGCTCAACAGACAGAAATCGCGCATATATGTTGGAAGATTACACAGTTAGTGGAAAGACAGGAACAGCACAAGTCATAGATCCAGAGTCAGGCAGTTACTTATTTGGTGACTATCAATATTTAACGTCATTTATAGGATACGCACCAGCAGAGGATCCGCAAGTTGTCATTTACTATTCACTGCGCCTGCCAACCGAAAATCAACCGGATGCATGGAACTATGGGGTCTCCTTAGGTTTTAATCCATTGATGGAGCGCACACTCAAATATTTGGATGCTGATAATAACGAAGAAGCGGTGTATTCAACTGCTTTGAAGTTAGAAGATTTTACAGGGCGCGAACTCTCGCAGATGCAGTCGCATATATCACAGAGAGAAGCAAATAATGTTATTATTGGAAATGGAACAACAGTATTAGAGCAGTATCCTGCTTCAGGAAGTCTACATAGTTTTGAACATCTTATTGTACTAACAGATGGTGAGGTTTCCATGCCTGACCTCAGCGGTTTGTCTAAGAGAGAGGTCTATATTGTTCTAGATATGTTAGATTTAGACGGGTCAGTGATTGGTGAAGGTTATGTACAGTCTCAATCAATCGAAGCAGGTCAACCAATACAAGAAAATAGCATACTTGAAATTACATTAACATCTGAACATATGCATTAGGAGGCAATAATGAATCTACAAATCATCCTGACCTATTTAATTGGGCCACTTATATTAACAGCAATCCTTGTACCAGTCGCAATTCCGTTGCTCAAGCGAATGAAGTTTGGTCAATCAATTCGTAAAGAAGGTCCACAGTCACATATGCAAAAGACAGGTACACCTACAATGGGTGGACTTACGTTTTTAATTCCAATTATTTTAAGCGCTATAGTGCTGTTATTTATTGTTGAAGACACGGCGACAATTCTCGTCATGTTGATTGTAACCATTGGTTTTGGGCTGATTGGTTTTATTGATGATTATATTATCGTTGTAAAAAAACAAAATGAGGGTTTAAGTACAAAACAAAAGTTTCTGGCTCAAATCGTTATCTCAATAATTATTTACTTTTTCCTTATTAATATTGAAGGAATTGAATCTCAAATATCAATACCTGGAACGAGTATAGATATTCCACTTGGATTTCTATTTGTACTATGGATAATATTCTGGCAGGTTGGATTTTCAAATGCAGTTAACTTAACAGATGGACTGGATGGCTTAGCGACAGGATTATCTATTATTGCGTTTGGATCATTTCTCGTGATTGCGATATATATGAATTACTTTGAAATGTCATTATTTCTACTGATTGTCATTGGTAGCTTAATCGGGTTTCTTATATACAACAAACACAAGGCTAAATTATTTATGGGGGATACAGGATCTCTTGCACTCGGTGGGATGCTCGCAACCGTCTCAATTATGCTTAATGAAAGTTTGTTATTACTTATCATCGGTATAGTCTTTGTAATTGAAACGGCATCAGTTATTCTGCAGGTTGCCTCATTTAAATTAACAGGAAAACGTATATTTAAAATGACACCAATTCATCACCATTTTGAACTAATCGGTTGGAGTGAGTGGAAAATTGCAATTGTATTTTGGTCCTCTGGTCTTCTATTCGGCCTTATCGGTATCTGGTTAGGAGTGATGTAGATGAATGCACAAGTATTAAATGGAAAAAATGTATGTGTGCTAGGGTTTGGACGCAGTGGGAATAGTGCAATCGATATCCTACACTCACTTGGTGCAAATATTACATTGACGACAAATGAAGTGATTGCAGATGATGAGACACGTCGACGACTAATAAATAAAGATGTAGAAATCATTGATGGTCATCATCCACTGAGTATACTAAACGATACGTCTATAATTGTGAAAAATCCTGGAATACCATTTTCAATACCATTCTTAGAAGCGGCTCTCTCACGTAATATTCCAATTATTACAGAGGTAGATCTCGCCGGGATTATCGCTAAGTCACCGATTATTGGTATTACGGGAACAAATGGTAAAACCACTGTGACACATTTAATTGGAGAATTCCTACTTGCCGGTGGGAGGCGGCCACTGCTTTGCGGAAACATAGGGTATCCTGCGTCAAAAGCGGCAATGGAAGCAACAGAAGACGATATATTGGTTATGGAATTGTCTTCTTTTCAGTTGATGACGATACGTGATTTAAAAGTAGATGTGGCTGTCTATACAAATATTTATGAAGCCCATTTAGATTATCATAAGACAAAGACATCATATCAAGAAGCTAAATTGAATCTATTAAAACATTTAAAAGATGATCACTCAGTTGTGTTTTATGAAGCACAAAAAGCGCTGGTCCCACCTCATATTGATAAAAAAAGCATACAATACTTTTCACTCAATGCAGAAGAAAGTGATGTTCAAGTTGTAGAAGGTGAGATTGTCTATAAAGGCAAATCAATTATACGACTGTCTGATGTGAAGTTAAAAGGTGTCCATAATTTAGAAAACATACTTGCAAGTATACTTGCTGTTAAACACTTCGATATAGATAATGCAGCAATCCGAGAAGTATTGATGACGTTTAGTGGTATCCCTCACCGTATGGAACTCACACTGGAACTAGATGGTGTGCAGTACTTTAATGATTCTAAAGCGACAAATAATTTGGCGACGTCATTTGCACTCCAGAGTTTTGAATCTCCTATCGTCTGGATTGCCGGCGGTATGGACCGTGGTCAATCTTTTGATGAATTGACACCCTATATGACTCAAGTGAAATATATACTTGCCTATGGTGAAACTGCTGAAAAGCTCTCAGCATTTGCAATGCAGTTAAATATACCTGTTTTAATAGTTGAGAATCCATTTGATGCTGTCCTTAAATCAAAAACTCTGACAGTCTCAGGTGACACAGTATTATTCTCACCAGCCTGTGCTAGCTGGGATCAATATAAAGACTACGAGGTTCGAGGGAATCACTTTAAAGATGCAATTTACCAGTTGGAGAACGAATTGTGAGGTGTGTAGATGAGCGCATCAAAAGATGTTCAAAACTTAAGGCGAAAGTTAAAGAAAAATAGAAAAGAGCTTAGACGCTATGTACTATCTCGACATGTAGGGAAGCGGAGTACTAAGGGCAGTTTACATGAGTCACCACAACAACTTCAAAAAGTAATAGATATTACTAAACATCGAATAGCAAGCACCTCTCTAGATGCAGATGCAGAATTAGAAACGCACCCAAAAGAGTACAAGCGCATTACGACGATTATCAAAGCATGTATCTACATTGTATTTCTTATCGTCATTGCGTTGTTGTTTTACATTATCACGCCGCTCAGCACAATGACGACAGTGTCGATTTCCGGGAATACACAGCTGTCTACTGAAGAGGTTTACGCGCTTGCAGAAGTTGAGGTCGGTAACAAGATGTACTTTCTTAACCCGGATGAGATTTCAAACACACTCGTTCAATCACCCATTATCACCGATGCGATTGTAACGAAGGAAGGCTTTAATACGCTTAACATACATATAACTGAGCAACATACGGTTGCTTATATAGCTGCGACAAATGGTTTTTATCCGGTGAAGAGCAATGGGTATATGGCACTTGATGCAGTGAACATTCCGTTATACGGCCCGATTATCTACAACTTCAATGAAGAAAGTTTGCCGACGATAGTCACAGCACTGAGAACACTTGACGATGAGATTTTAAGAACGATTTCAGAAATATATGCGAGACCAAGTGCTGAGAATGTAAACCGGATTCAACTTTATATGAATGATGGTCAACAAGTTATTGCGGATACGTCAACGCTAAGTGATAAAATCAGCTACTACATGAGCATTCGCAGTGAGATTGATAACAGTGCTGAAGGATTAATTGATTTGGAAGTCGGGAATAGTTTTTTACCATATACGAGTCAAGAAGCACGTGAGTTGACAGCTTCAATCTATGGTGAATCTATCTCAAATCAAGAGCGCGATATGATAGAGAACATTCTGGAACCATTAAAAGCACAGTTTGATGACTTTTCTGTGCAATAAGGTTACAGATGTATTAAAATTGATAAGTGGGTAAGAATCTTGTTCACTTTCAAATTTGTATAATGTAAACTTGAGGGTAGGTTAAAAACTTGCGAACTAGGAGGTCAATTTGTGGATAAACATTACTATGTAGCCCTGGATATCGGATCATCTAGTGTAAAAGCAGTTGTCGGTGAAAAATTCCATGAAGGCGTCAACATCATTGGAACTGGACAAACATACACAGATGGCGTTGTAAAAGGGAACATCAGTAACTTCGAAGCAGTTAGAAGCGCGATTACTGATACAGTTAAAAAAGCAAAAATATCTTCTGATATCGATTTAAATGAAGTCTTCTTAAAAGTACCGACATTAGACTCAGAGTTAGTATTTGATGAAGACGTGCTTGAATTCAACGGGGAACCGACTGAAATAAATGGCGAACATATCGAAGAATTATTAGAAACCATACGAGAAAACATTCAGCATCCGGATAAAGAAGTCGTCAATGTATATCCATTATATTTTAAAGTGGATAACCTGCACGAAGTGAGTGATCCAAAAGAAATGGTTGCGACAGAGTCACTCAGTATTCATGCTGGTGTCGTCTTAAAAAACAGAACACAATTAATCAACATGGTGAAGTGTGTTGAAGATGCGGGGTTAGAAGTATTAGAGGTCTTCTCTGACGCATCAAACTATGAGCATGTGTTGAGTGAATCTGAGATTGAACTCGGTTCAGTGATAATAGATATCGGTCATGAATTAACACAGTTTGCATATTATGAACGTGGTTCACTTTATGCGCTTGGTACAGTGCCCTTTGGTGGTACGCATGTGACCTCAGATATCGCAGAAGCATTTAATACAAGTTATGAACAAGCAGAACGTTTAAAACATCAATATGGTCATGCATTTTATGATCATGCAAATGATGAAGATATTATCAAAATCCCTCAGCGTGATAACTCAGAAGACTTGGAAGTTACAGCAAAAGATCTTGCAGATATCATTGAACTCAGACTTGAAGAAATGCTGACCGAAGTATTTAAAGCGCTGGAAGCGAACAAAATCAATCGCGTAAGCGGCGGTTTCGTCCTTACTGGTGGTACAGTCAATCTATCGGGTGTGAAAGAACTTGTTCAAGATTTAGTCGCTGAAAAAGTACGAATTCATATTCCAAATCAAATGGGTGCTAGAAAACC
>JBGYPO010000151.1:0-3810 GCA_041838435.1 Aliicoccus sp.
ATCCCATCATCAGCATAAATACCCGCTAACTCCCATTCAGGATTGTTCTGAATATAGGTAGTGTAGTGTTCCACTTGAACTTCATAACTAGTTGCTTGTTCTTCGCTATCCGTTGATACCCGACAATAAGCTGCCACTTTTAATTTTTTCTTTTCCTCTGCATCAACATTTCTTGTTCTTCTTCTCGCTGGGATAACGGTTACGCTTCTTGCTAAGGTCATTTTAAGTCACCTCTTCTTTTATTAAGCTATATACATATTCTGCTTGTTTAATGGGATTGTCGTATTTATCCTCCACTTTTCCGATTGTAAATGCGAATGGTGGTGTAAATGATTCTTTCTCTTTTGTTCTATTTAATCGACCTAGCTTCTTCGCTCGTTTAAACCTTTCTTCTTTCAATTTTTCAAATTGCTCTTTTGAAATTAAGCTAGGAAATATTTCATTTCCCAGATACCTTTCATCTGTTAATATTCTAGTAATTCCACCATGTGATCGATTGATACCAGAATCCTTTGCTGCATTAGCTAAAGATTTTCCAGATAAGTATGACTGGATTAAAAGCTTTAATTGCTCAGATTCTCTGGCATGAGTTTCAATTTTTCCGTTTACTATTGCATATCCAAAAGGTGTATGTGCCATTAGCGATCAATCCTTTCTCTAAGTGTAATGCCACAATTCAAATGAAATCCTATCTCATTTGGTGAATATACGATTATCTTTTTTACAATGTCTTGAAAAGATTCTTCATCAAATGCATCTATAAATATTCCTTGTTTAAAGTATTTAATGAGCCGCTTTACTTCACTTAGCTGATTTGAACTGTCATTGATTAAATACAGTAACTGCTCTCTTTCTTCTTTTAGCTTCATATTCTTTTGGGACAATTCAATTTTCTGTTGATTGAAAATAGCAGGTTCTAAAAAGCCTTTTGTCATTAATTGAATTAATGTATTCAGTTCATCTTTTGTAACTTCGAGTTGTGCTTCTATTTCAGAAATCATTTGATAGTTTTCATCTTGATTTGACGTTTCTAGTTGTTTAGATAGTGGTATTAATACATAACTATAGCCAAACTTTAATTTGTTCATCATTGTAATAAAAGCTTGATGAATACGTTCTTCCCTTATAAATAGCATCGAACACTCATCTTTGTTTTTTATATGTGTAGAACAGCACCAGGCAATATATTTACTATGCGTGGAAGTGTGTATTCTTCTTTTAAATGTATCTCCACATTCCATGCATTCAATCTTCCCTGAAAAAGGATAGCGGTTTAAATATTTTCTACTGCCAGCAGCGACATTCTTTTGGCTTGCTTGATATTCTAACATTCGATTAGCTGCTTCAAAATCAGCATGTGTGATAATCGCTTCATGATGATTTTCAATTAGGTATTGATCAAGTTCACCTTGATTTACCTTTCGATTAAAATGCTCATCAGTAAAAGTCTTTTGAAGCAGCACATCTCCCGTGTATTTTTCGTTCTTTACAATTCCACGTACCGTAGACCCTGTCCAATTGCCACCTCGTTTTGTTGGGATCCCTTCTTCTTTTAACCGCATAGCAATTCGTTCTGTTCCTATTCCTTGAAGAACACTTTTGAAGATTCGCTTAACCACTTTTGCTTGTTCTTCATTTACAACTACTTGTTCATCGATATAATCGTAACCGTATGGTGGATATGATAATTTATAAGTTCCACGTTTGAATCGTTGCTTAATCGACCACTTACTGTTCTCCGATAAAGATACGGACTCATTTTCTGCAAGACTACTTAAGATTGAAAGCATAAGTTCACTTTCCATCGAATTTGTATTGATGTTTTCTTTTTCAAAATAAATGTGTACACCTAAATCCATCAATTTTCTGACTAACTCCAAGCAGTCAATTGTGTTTCTTGCAAATCGACTAATTGATTTTGTTAAAATAAAGTCAATCTTTCCTTTTTCACAATCGGATATTAAGCGAAGCAATTCTGGGCGTCTATCCTTTTTCGTTCCTGTAATACCTTCATCACTATAAATATCAACGAGCTGCCATTCATCATTCTCTTCGATAAAAGTTTTGTAGTGTCGTCTTTGAGCTTCTAAGCTAATCAACTGTTCCTCGTTTGATGTTGACACTCGTATATAGGCGGCAACCTTTTGTTTCGGCTTTGCTGCTGAAGATGTTGTCACATCAAGTGTCGTTATCTTTCTCATCCACTCACCCCTTTTTCTTGTATGTGACATATTAGCGTTAGACCACTGTTATATCAAGGTTTATCGCACATTAAAGGGCCTAATAAGGGATTGAATTTTTGACGATTTAATTTGCTTATTTGATTGAATTCTTCCTTTGAAATGAGTTCTTTTTCACGTAGTTTCATGAGCATTTTTTCAGCAAGATGATAATTAAGTTCGTTTTGAAGTTGTCCTTCAGTTGGTTTTGATGGTTTATGATTAGGTGTTTGATGCTCAGATGAGAGTTGTGTCATTCGCATATGGTTTTCCTCCTAAATAGTCTTCTACCTATATGCGAAAAAAAGTGGGAATTCGAACCCTTATTTCTGTAATATGTTGATTAATAGTTGATATGTAATTGAAGTTCTAGATATAATGAAAGTAGATTATTCAACAAACGGGCCAGTTTGTTGAAGATTAGATGCTATAATTGTTATTAAAAGGATTGAAGGATGCTTAGGAAGACGAGTTATTAATAGCTGAATAAGAACGGTGCTCTCCAAATATTCTTATTTAGAAAAGCAAATCTAAAATTATCTGAAAAGGGAATGAGAATAGTGAATGGACCAATAATAATGACTAGAGAAGAAAGAATGAAGATTGTTCATGAAATTAAGGAACGAATATTGGATAAATATGGGGATGATGTTAAGGCTATTGGTGTTTATGGCTCTCTTGGTCGTCAGACTGATGGGCCCTATTCGGATATTGAGATGATGTGTGTCATGTCAACAGAGGAAGCAGAGTTCAGCCATGAATGGACAACCGGTGAGTGGAAGGTGGAAGTGAATTTTGATAGCGAAGAGATTCTACTAGATTATGCATCTCAGGTGGAATCAGATTGGCCGCTTACACATGGTCAATTTTTCTCTATTTTGCCGATTTATGATTCAGGTGGATACTTAGAGAAAGTGTATCAAACTGCTAAATCGGTAGAAGCCCAAACGTTCCACGATGCGATTTGTGCCCTTATCGTAGAAGAGCTGTTTGAATATGCAGGCAAATGGCGTAATATTCGTGTGCAAGGACCGACAACATTTCTACCATCCTTGACTGTACAGGTAGCAATGGCAGGTGCCATGTTGATTGGTCTGCATCATCGCATCTGTTATACGACGAGCGCTTCGGTCTTAACTGAAGCAGTTAAGCAATCAGATCTTCCTTCAGGTTATGACCATCTGTGCCAGTTCGTAATGTCTGGTCAACTTTCCGACTCTGAGAAACTTCTGGAATCGCTAGAGAATTTCTGGAATGGGATTCAGGAGTGGACAGAACGACACGGATATATAGTGGATGTGTCAAAACGCATACCATTTTGAACGATGACCTCTAATAATTGTTAATCATGTTGGTTACGTATTTATTAACTTCTCCTAGTATTAGTAATTATCATGGCTGTCATGGCGCATTAACGGAATAAAGGGTGTGCTTAAATCGGGCCATTTTGCGTAATAAGAAAAAGGATTAATTATGAGCGAATTGAATTAATAATAAGGTAATAGATTTACATTAGAAAATGAAAGGGGATTTTATGCGTGAGAATGTTACAGTCTATCCCGGCATTGCCAGTCGGGGATATTAAAAAGAG
>JBGYPO010000152.1:0-51867 GCA_041838435.1 Aliicoccus sp.
ACTGCTCTTCTGTCTCATTCGGGTATCCGACGATAATATCTGTTGTAAGTGCAACATCCGGCATGCGTGTACGAATTTTATCGACGAGTTCCAAATAGCTTTCACGCGTATATTTACGGCCCATGATTTTAAGCACCTGGTCGTTACCTGACTGCACCGGCAGGTGGATATGTGGCATCATGTTCTCACCTTCAGCAAGCGCTTCGATTAAGCTGTCTGAGAAATCCCATGGATGTGACGTTGTAAAGCGCACACGCGGGATATCGATTTTAGAAATCTCTCGCATCAAACGGCCGAGATCGTAATCAATGTCGAGGTCTTTACCATACGCATTGACGTTCTGACCAAGTAAACATATCTCCTGGTAGCCGCGCGCAGCCAGGTCTCTCACTTCGTCTAAGATTTCCTCAGGCATACGGCTGCGTTCTTTACCGCGTGTCATCGGCACGATGCAGTATGTACAGAATTTATCACATCCGTAGATGATGTTGACCCAGGCTTTCGTTGCGCCATTACGCACTTTTGGCAGGTTCTCAATGACGTCGCCTTCTTTAGACCACACTTCGACAACCATCGCTTTTGACATATATGCTTCATCAAGAATATTTGGTAAGCGGTGGATATTATGTGTACCGAATATCATATCGACATTTTGGTATGATTTTAAAATTTTATTCACGACAGATTCTTCCTGCGCCATGCAGCCGCACACGCCGATTAATACATCTGGTCGCTCAAGCTTCAAGTGTTTTAAGTTTCCAATTTCAGCGAACACTTTGTTTTCAGCATTCTCGCGGATTGCACATGTGTTAAGCAGCACGACGTCAGCATCATTCACATCTGTTGTGTGTGCGTAGCCGAGTGCTGTAAAAATACCTGCCATAATTTCTGTATCATGAACGTTCATCTGACAGCCGTATGTTTTAATATAAAACTTACGCCCCTTACCCATGCCACGGAATTGTTCTTCTATATTAAAGTCTGTATGATTGACTGCTGATTTACCACGCACTTTCGCATCTTTCATGTTCGGTGGCTGGTAAACATTATCAAAGTATTTGCTGTAGTCTTTTTCAACTTTTTTCGGAGCGACTACTTTGGAATGTTGTTTTCTTTGTTCTTCATTCATAGATAACCCTACTTTCAAGCGTTCAAGATTCTTTTATCAAGTATAAAGGTTTTGAATGAGATTTTCAAAATTGTTTTCTTAGCGAACGTCTGTTGTCTCAAAGATTGGAAAATTCATACCCAGCATAAAACCAAGCGCAATTAAACCAGCGATGATCACGACAAACAGCACGTCCAGGACCGATAAGCGTGTTTCATAATAGTACGTTCGCGCGCCATCAGTGAAGCCTTTTGACTCCATTGCCATACCGAGGCGGAATGCACGGCGGATACTTTGTGCGAGTAATGTCACAATTAACGTGATAAAACCTTTCATACCTTTCGTGTATTTGCTCGGCACGAGTGCGCTGCGTACTTTTCGTGTACGGCGCAGTGTCATATATTCTTCAAATATAAGCGGCACCATACGAATGCCTGCCATAAATGAATAAGCAAATTTCGGTGAGAGTCTCAGCTGCTGCATCAAACTATAAAATACATCGGTGAGTTTTGTCGTGAATATTATAAGCGAACCCAAGAGCGACATCACAAATCCACGCATTAAAATATGACCGCCCCGCAGCAGGCTCTCTTCAGTCACGTGAATGATTCCCCACTGAAATATCGTCTTTTCACCTTCACCGTACAGCACCATGTAGGTTACGGACAGAATACTAAAGAACAATACGATGACCAGCATAACGAGTAAATAGTGATACTTTATACCTGAAAAGATAAAGAGCGCGAGTAGCATTGCTAACGCAAGATAGAACATAATATTTGGGTTATGAATCAGTACAACGAGTGGAAATATTGCAATCGCCACAAAAATCATCGTCACCGGGTTTACATTCTCAACGAATGTTTTATACCATTTAAATTGATCAAACATGTGAATCACCTATTTCTACTAAACGCTGTGATTCAATTCTTAACCGGCGTGATGGATAGCGCCTTTTTATGTCCTCATCATGCGTAATCATGATAATTGTGACGCCATCCCGAACGAGTCCATCAAATAACTTGAGTAAATTAAACGTGTTATTACGATCAAGTCCAAATGTCGGTTCATCGAATATTATGATGCGCGGTGTTTGACTCATCGCTGTTGCAACACTAAGCCTGCGTTTTTGGCCGACGGATATTTCTAATGGATGCAACTCTGTCAAATGCGCAAGTCCAAACGTTTCAAGTAATCGTAGCGCTTTGTTTCTTGCAGTATCCTCACCATCTACAAGCTCAAAATTAATCGCGACTTCATCCACCACATTATTCGTCATAAATTGCAGTTCTGGATTTTGAAATACCGGAAAGACTTTCCCCTTATAATCTTTTGTTTTCTTAATCAGACGCTCATCAAAATAAATTGCACCTTCATGCTGAATCAGTTTCATAATGCTGAGTAAAAGCGACGTTTTACCAGTTCCGTTATCCCCTTCAAGTGTTATCCATTCCCCTTTATGGATTGACACATCACCAACATTTACAATGGGTTGTTTACCTCGCGTGACTGAAACATCTGATAAATCTAATACAACTTCTCCCTTAGTGTAAGACGCATGAAAGACGGGGGCTTTCTCCCATGATTCTGGATGCCACACCCCATATTCATCAAGTAAATCTACGTGCTCTTTCATAACTGTATCCGGTGTACCTGTAAAAATTATCGCACCATGATGGTCCATTAGAACCACACGGTCGACAACATTCCAAATGTGCTGGACTCTATGTTCAACGATAACGACGGTTTTATCGGTCCATGTATTTACAATCGTTTCCCATAAGTGACGCGCCGAGTCGCTATCTAACATGCTCGTCGGTTCGTCTAAAAATAATGTATCAGACCCTTGTAATAATGTACTTGCAATGGCTAACTTTTGTTTCATACCACCACTTAGTTTGTTAATTTGCATATCGATGTCGACATCGAGTCCGACCGTATGGAGCACTTCTTTAAAGCGCGCGTCCATTTCTCGTCTCGGCACCTGCTGATTCTCAAGTAAAAACGCAAGTTCTTCAGCAATTGTCGGCATCGTAAATTGTGAGTCTGGATCTTGGAACACAAATGCTCCATTGTCTGATGTCTCAAGTTCAGCTGCTTTCATCGGTATATCTATAACATGGGGGATCAACTGCCCCATCACATTTAACAACGTACTTTTACCTGAACCACTCGGACCTACTAATAATATTTTCTCGTTCGTTTTTACCGATAAAGATAAATCATCAAATAGCTTTTTTTCTGCGTCTGGATATTTGAGATTCAGGTCTTTAATTTCTATAGCCATTAATTACAAGTCCTCAGTATGTTGACGGCGGTCGCTCAGGAATTTCAGCACACCGGTCTTCTGGACGGCTTTATATATCACCCATGCAAACCATCCTGCAATCAGTGCACCACTGATGATTCTAAATCCGAAGTATAATGCTAAGTTCCATGCTTCAATGCTACCTAGATAACCATAGTACCAATCAAGTGGAATTGTTGATATTGACGCAGCAATACCAGCGAGCATAGCGACCATAACGTGTGTCGATTTATATCTAAATATTGCGAATATAATTTCACATGCCAACCCTTGCAAGAAACCGTATACCATTAGCATCGTATTAAACTCGAGTGTTACGATAGTTTCTCCAGCAGCGGCACCGAACTCTGCAATGAGTGCAACAAATGGTTTTCTAATAATTAAATATGCAACCACAGCTGCTATAAACCACATACCGTAAAGCAATTCATTGATGTGTAAACCAGTAACGCTAAGTGCAGAATACACAGGCCCCCACATTGAGTAGATTACTGAAAATACGAACGCGATGACAACTGTAATCAATATGTCAGTCAGCGTTAAACCTTTCCTTCTTGTCATTTTACTTCCTCCAGCCATATATTAAGACAAAAAAAGCACACCACTAACGAGTGGTGTGCATAGTTAAGAACATCTTAAATATGCCACTTCCCTACGCTAGTATAATCTAGATCAGGTATTAAGGGTATGTCTCAGCCAATGAAGGCACCCCTAGTGGTATGCGATTTATATCTCAATATCTATTCTATCTCTCAAATCTCATAATTACAAGTGTAAGATTTTTTAGTCATTGTTTTGCATCATATCGTGGTACTTACCTTCACGCTCAAGTAACTCGCGCTCTGTACCACTCTCGAGCATTTCCCCATCTTCTAAAACGAAGATGCGGTCGACGGCTTTAATTGTATTTAATCTATGCGCAATAATGATACTTGTCCGACCTTTCATCAGTGTCTCAAGTGCATCCTGAATCTTAAGTTCTGTCACTGTATCGATACTGCTCGTTGCTTCATCAAGCAGTAAAATTGCTGGGTCAGTGATTAATGCACGTGCGATTGAAAGTAACTGTTTTTGTCCCTGCGAGACAAACCCTTCATCTAACTCAAGCACTGTATCATAACCATTTTCAAGCTCCATGATAAACTCATGCGCATTCGCAAGTTTTGCAGCACGTACAACTTCTTCATCTGACGCGTCGAGTTTACCGTAACGGATGTTATCGCTGATACTCGCTTCAAACAGATATGGATCTTGAAGTACGAATGCCGTTTGTGAGCGAATTGCTGTACGACTAAAGTTATCTATATTGATATCGTCTACAAGTACCTCACCTGAGTCCGGTTGATAGAACCGAGCAAGTAACTGCATAACGGTTGTCTTCCCTGCCCCGGTTGCACCGATTAATGCAACGGATTCCCCGGCTTTAATATTAAAGCTTAAATCATTAATCGTTGGACGTGTCTGTTCTTTATCGTAGCTGAACATAACATTTCTAAACTCAATGTTTCCATGGATAATTTTATCTTTTATTTTACCATCATCATCTTCAGGTTCTGAATCGATAATACCGAACACACGCTCAGCACCAGCGATTGCTGATAGTACCTGGTTAAACTGGTTTGCAAGGTCGGCTAAGGGACGCGTGAACTGACGCGCGTATTCCGCGAAGATAACAATCGTACCGACTGTTACGACACCATCTGTATAAAATACGAGTAAACCACCGACACCGGCAACAATCGCGAATCCTAAGTTGTTTAACATGTTCATAATCTTAGGAATTAAACCAGCATATAAGAATGCCCAGAACGTTGTATCACGTAAGTTTGCAGCTTTCTCATCAAAGTTTTTAATTGCAGTTTCTTCTTGAGAAAATACTTTAACAATTTCCTGACCTGATACAATCTCTTCTATATAACCATTCAATTCACCCGTACGTTGTTGACGCTTTTTATAAAGCGGGCCTGTACGACGCGTTACGAATCTAATACCAACAAGGAGCATTGGAATGACTATTAACGTAATAAGTGTCAACAGTGGACTGAGGTATAACATGACTGACACTGTACCGATAAGTGTCACTATACTTAATGTAAATTGAATAAATGATGTATTCAACGTTTGTGAAATTGTTTCAATATCGTTTGTCATACGGCTCATTAACTCACCGTGCTGACGTTTATCAAAAAATCGTACCGGCAATATTTGCATGTGTGAGAATAATGTATCCCTGAGTCTATAGACTGTGCGCTGTGATAAGCCAACCATCATAAAACTCGCAATATATTGACTGGCAGCATGGGCGACGTATATCCCAAGTAGTATGAGGATAATCGTCATTAAACCATCCATTTGACCAGCGATAAAGTAATTATCAACGATGTAACCCACTAAGAATGGTCCTGCAATACTGAGCAGTGCCACCCCAATAACAAAGAGTACGATAACAATTAATAATTTACGTTCATGTGAGATAAACTTCCACAAGCGTCCGAGTGTACCCCACATGTCATTTGCTTTCGTGTTAACCGGCCTGCCATCACGGCCGACCGTCGTTGTTGATTTTCTATTTAAGTCTTCTTTTGTCAATATCTGTTTAAAGCCAAACGGCTCTCTAAAGAATTTAATCATCGAAACTACCTCCCTGGCTCTGTGATTCAACAATTTCGCGGTATAGCTTCGATTGATTCATCAATTCGTCATGAGAACCAATTGCGCTAATCTCACCCTTATCGAGTAAGAGAATACGATCCGCTGTTTTTGCAGTAATCACTTTCTGAGTCACGATGATTCGTGTTGAGTTCAAATCTTTTAAAGCTTCCCATAATGCGTTTTCAGTCTTAATATCAAGCGCTGAAGTACTATCATCCAGTATTAGAATCGACGGCTTACGTACAAGTGCACGTGCGATCGATAGACGCTGCTTCTGTCCACCTGATAAAGTGACACCCCGCTGACCGACAATTGTTCTATATTTATTATCGAAGTTCTCGATATTATCGTGAATTTGAGCACGTTTTGTCGACATCGTAATATCTTCTTCCAGTGCCTCTAAGTTACCCCATAGTAAGTTCTCATAAATACTACCAGAGAATAACACCGCTGATTGAGGTACATAACCGATTGTTTGACGTAAATCATCTTCATTCCATTCATTGACATTTTTGTCATTGACGATGATTTCACCTTCGGATGTTTTGTACATCCGCGGAATCAAGCTCAGCATAGTACTCTTACCTGCCCCGGTGCCGCCCATAATGACAAATTTCTCATTGGGATTAATCTTGAAGGAAATATTTTTAAGTACATCCTTCTTAGAACCAGGATATCTGAATGTAACATTCTTAAATTCAACTGTACCTGCAGTGTCTTCTATTAGCGTTGGCTGTTTATCAGCTGTATTGATTGGTGCATCAAGGACTTCATTCATACGATCAGAAGAAGCTTTTGCACGTGACATCGCAATGATAATGAATGCGAACATACCAAAACCGTTCTGCATACGTAAACCATAGTTGATGACAGCAACCACTTCACCGACTTGGACAGCATCATTTTGAAGCATGTCTGATGCGAACCAAATAACGATTAGAATACTACCGTTCATGATGATGAGTAGTACCGGCATAATTGTTTCCATTAAACGGAGTGCGTAAAGCGTGTCGTCACGTAAACGCGCGGCTACTTTCTGGAAACGATTCGTTTCAAAACCACCGCGGTCATTCGCTTTAATTAAGCGGACAGCTTCTAAATTTTGCTGAATAAATCTGTTGATTGCATCCAAGCGTTTTTGAACACGCAGGAAAATTTTCGCACCCATACGGGCAACGATGAATAGGAATATAAGTAATAAAGGCGTTAACATGGCTAAATATAAACCGAGCTGCGGGTTCACTACGAATGCCATGATAAGTGAACCAATTACGAGCAGCGGTGCACGGAGTACAATACGCAGTGACATGTAAAGTAACATCTCGACCTGCAGCACGTCTTGAGTTAAACGTGTGATTAAGCTCGATGTTTGGAACTTCGACAATGTCGCTAAGCTGAAGTATTGGATCCTGTTGAAAATTGCACGTCTTAGGTCATAGCTGAACATGTTGGCAGCAAAACTCGAGAAATATGAGTTAAAAATACCACTACCAAATGCCAGAGCACTGATGACGAGCATCACAATAAGGTAGAACCATACTGTGTCTATATCGTTTGCGACAATACCATCATCGATTACCTTAGATATAAAGTAAGGTTGGACTAGGTCGACGATTAGTTCTGCAAACATGAAGATTAAAGCTATGATTATATAAAACTTGTAAGTCCAAGCGTATTTGAAAATGCGACGCAAACTGACCATCTCTTTTCTTTCGATATCCGAAGTAATAGATATATTATGCCACAATTCAGACAAAAATCATATACTATGAACTTGATTATTTTTAATTTATTTTAAAATGCGCCTAAAGTATGAGTTAGGACGTTGTATACGGAGGGGTGCCGTGCAAGTCAGCGGTGATTTTTTTGGCGGGACTTGCATTTGGAGGGGCGCCGTGCAAGTCAGAGTCGATATTTGTGGCAGGACTTGCATTTGGAGTGCCGCCGTGCAAGTCAGAGGCGGTTTTTGATACTTGAGTTGCAACTAGTGTGATTCAACGCCTATTTTTAAGGCGGGAATCACATTTAACCGTCTCCCGTGTGATTCAACACCGATTTTTAACCCGGGAATCACATCTAAACTAATCTTTAAAAATTCCATATAAAAAGACACCCCCAAACCCTGGGAGTGCCCTTATTCAAAAATTCCCTACTGGAACTGTGCCATCAATGCATTGAAGTCTTTTTCTGTGACGTCCGGTGTATTATGAACGTTGTTCGTCTCTCCGTATCCTTCAATATGTTCAGCGTATGACTTCGCATTTGTATCGTGGTAAACAATGCCTTTAAGCATGCCGTTATGTTCATGTAAATATCGATTCACAATTGCAGCATCTGTATTGTCATATCCATCGATGTCAGAAATATCAACAGTATTCTCTTTATACCAGTCATACGTATTCACTTTATTGTATGTCACGCACGGACTGAACACGTTCACAAAACTGAATCCTTTGTGGTTCATCGCCTCTTGAATAATTGCAGTCAGACCTTTAATATCACTCGACAAGCTCTGAGCGATAAAAGTCGCGCCGCTTGCCATTGCTGTTTTAAGTGGTGCAATCGGCATTTCTTTCGCACCGTCTGGTGTTGTCTTAGTCACAAATCCTGCGCCTGATGTTGGTGAAGTCTGCCCTTTTGTTAAACCGTAGATCTGATTGTCCATAACGATGTATGTAATATCGATGTTACGTTTTAATGCGTGCACCGTATGCCCCATACCTATCGCAAATCCGTCGCCGTCTCCGCCTGAAGCGATAACTGTTAGATCTTGGTTCGCCATTTTGATTCCTTGCGCAACTGGTAAACTGCGGCCGTGTGTTGAATGGAATCCGTACGCGCGGATGTAACCGCTCAGACGACCACTGCACCCAATACCTGTAACAACTGCAAGTTCTTCTGGCTCGAGTCCGTTTGCTGCACATGCACGTTGGATGGCAGCCTGAACACTAAAGTCTCCGCATCCCGGGCACCAGTTTGGCTTAATATGGTTTCTGAACTCTTTAAATGTTGCCATATATATCTACCTTCCTTATTCTAAAATTTTGCCTATTTCTTCAACCACTTCATATGGTTTAAACGGGGTACCGTCATATTTTAATATCGATGCCATTTTGTCGTGAGCACCGTAGTTCATCTTGATGATGCTCATAAGCTGGGCACTGTAGTTATGCTCAATGACAATAATTTTTTTCGCTCCGTCAAGATATGGTCTCAACTTCTCAATTGGCATTGGATAGATTTGTTTTAAACTAATTGTCGTTACGTTCTCAATCAGGCGCTCCGCGGCTTCCTGCACGACACCATTTACACTTAAAATACTGATGATTAAAACATCACTTTCAACATCACCGTATGCTTTGAATGGCTCTTTCATGAGTTCATTCGACATTTTTCTCATGCGCTTATCCATTTGAACTTTTCGATTTTTCGCGTCTTCATTCGGTGTACCATCAGGATTGTGTTCTACACCTGTCACATGGTGAATACCATTTTTAAGTCCAGGCACCGGTCTTGGTGACACACCGTCCTCGGTATCTTTATAGCGGTGGAAATATTCATTGTCATGTTCTAGAACGTCAGTAAGCAATGTTTTACCTCGGGTAATTTCAACTTTCGATTGATCAAACGGTCGTGACGTTTGCTTACCGAGCGACATTTGTAAATCTGATAATAAAATGACCGGTAATTGATATGTATCTGCTAAATTAAATGCATCGATTGTCGTATAAAATGCATCTTCTACGTCACTTGGTGCAAGCACAATTTTCGGAATATCACCATGTGTACCATATACCATCTGCATCAAGTCTGATTGTTCCTGCTTCGTCGGCAGTCCCGTTGAAGGTCCCCCGCGCATCGTATCAACGACAACCAGTGGTGTCTCTGTCATACCAGATAAACCAATCGACTCCATCATGAGAGACAATCCCGGACCGGCTGATGCTGTAAAGCTGCGTCCACCTGCATAGTTTGAACCAATTGCCATCATTACAGCGCTGATTTCATCTTCAGTTTGAATCACTGTACCACCAAAGCGCGGCAGGTGTTTTATCATGTATTCCATAATCTCACTTGCTGGTGTAATTGGATAAGCACCCATAAAACGTACGCCGGCATTTATCGCACCAAAACTTATCGCATCGTTCCCAATTAAAAACAGCTTTTCAGAATTATCCGGAGGATTTAATTTAAATGCATCTAAGTCAATATCGCCGACTTCTGCAGCCATTAAACGATAACCCTCTTCCAGTGCTTGACGGTTATGACTGACAATATCTTCACCCTTACGTGCAAACATACGATGCACCATCGCGTTAAAATGCTCGAGGCTGATATCCATGAGCTTCGCGCTCGCACCGATTGCCACCATGTTTTTCATCAGCTGGCTGCCGATAGATTTCGCCGTTTCTGTAAATGGTATAATAACGAGCTTCACATCAAGCCACCCGTCCACAGTTGGATTAAATTTCGCATCTGCGATAATCACCCCACCAGAAATTAATTCATGTGCATTCACATCGATTGTCTGCTGGTCAAACGCCACCAAAATATCTATATTGTCACTCACAGCCCTCACTTCACTTGTCGAGATGCGAATGTTGTTATTCGTGTGCCCGCCTTTAATACGACTTGAGAAATGTCGATAACTGTATAAATAGTATCCCATACGATTCAATGTTGTTGAGAACACTTCACCAGTCGACTCGATACCTTCACCCTGCTGTCCGCCGACTTTCCATGTAATTTGATCCTTCATAACGAATCCCCCTATTCTTTCCCACTATAGCAACCTTTAGCAACCAAATCGATTGACCTAAAGACCGATTTATTCCTTTATTTGTAGCGTTTGAATTGACTTTTTATCTGTGTCTAAAACCACTGCCGATAAAATTCCAGCACCATCATCTGGTACGTAATGTTTCACTGGCATGCCTGTAATGAAGCGATTGATGACTTCATCTTTACGAATACCTAAGATACCTTTTCGGTAACCCGTCATGCCGACATCTGTAATATAGAGCGTGCCGTCATCTAGACGCATCGCATCATTTGTCTGGACATGGGTGTGCGTGCCGATTACGGCTTCAACGCGGCCATCTAAATAATAGCCCATCGCGAGTGCTTCACTTGTCGTCTCTGAATGAAAGTCTACTATATGTAAGTCGGCTACTGATTCACCGAGCAGTTTATCGATTGCTCTAAATGGACAGTCAATCGTTTGCATGAAAGCACGACCTTGTAGATTGATAATCATCACCTGTGTGCCGTTAATATTAATTGTTTTGTGCCCGACTCCCGGCGCATCCGGCGGAAAGTTTAACGGACGGACTAATTTTACGTCAGTCTCCATGAGTTCTGTGACCTCACGTTTTGCGAACGCATGATTACCGAGTGTAACCATATCCGCCCCGCTCTTTAATATTTCTTTATATGTACTTGTAGTGATTCCTTTGCCGTGCGCTGCATTTTCACCGTTAACAATAGCGAGCTGCACATGATGCTCACGCTTCAGCTGAGTCAGATGCTCACTGAGCATACGACGGCCGATCTTTCCTACAACATCTCCAACAAACAAAATTCGCATGTGGTTACATCCTTCCAAATTAATCTCACATTTATATATTATATTACAAAATTATTATTATATGAAAAAATTATGTGTATGAATCGCTACAACTGCATCCAAAATCATCGAGTTGTGGCTAAACAGAGTGTAAATCGCCACAACTGCATCCAAAATCATTAAGTTGTGGCTAAACAGAGTGTGAATCGCCACAACTGCATCCAAAATCATCGAGTTGTGGTTAAACAGAGTGTGAATCGCTACAACTGCATCCAAAATCATTGAGTTGTGGCTAAGCAGAGTGTGAATCGCCACAACTGCATCAAAAATCATCGAGTTGTGGCTAAACAGAGTCCAAATCGCTACAACTACATCCAAAATCATCGAGTTGTGGCTAAACAGAGTGTAAATCGCCACAACTGCATCAAAAATCATCGAGTTGTGGCTAAACAGAGCATAAAACACCTCATTTTAGACATGAAAAAACCAGTAGCTGGGCTACTGGTTATTTTGCATATTCTACTGCTCTCATTTCTCGGACAACTGTCACTTTTATATGTCCTGGATATTGCAACTCTTTTTCAATTTGATCTTTAATGTCTCGCGCCAATCGATGTGACTGTAGGTCATCGATATCATCTGGCTTCACAATAACACGTATTTCGCGTCCTGCTTGAATAGCGAATGTTTTCTCAACGCCATCATAGCCCTGTGAAATTTCTTCTAAACGTTTCAAGCGCTTCACATAGTTCTCAAGCGTCTCTCTTCTCGCACCTGGACGTGCCGCACTTAGTGCATCTGCCGCAGCGACAAGTATAGAAATAATGCTTGTCGGTTCAACATCACCGTGGTGGGAGTGAATAGCGTTGATTACTGTGTCATGCTCTTTATAGCGTTTCGCAAGTTCAACACCTGTTTCAACGTGTGATCCTTCAACTTCATGGTCAATGGATTTCCCAATGTCATGCAGTAAGCCGGCACGTCTTGCAAGCGTCACGTCTTCACCGAGTTCTGATGCAAGTAATCCCGCTAAGTAACCCACTTCGACTGAGTGTGCAAGTACGTTTTGACCATAGCTTAAACGATATTTCATACGTCCGAGATGTTTAACCAGCTCAGGATGTATGTTATGAAGATCAAGTTCGAAAGCAGCTGCTTCGCCGGCATCTCTAATTTCTGTCTCCATATTGCGTTTTGCTTTATCAACCATCTCTTCGATACGTCCTGGATGTATTCTACCATCTTGGACCAGAGATTCTAATGCGCTTTTCGCAACAGCACGTCTGATTGGATCAAATCCAGATAAAATTACTGCTTCTGGTGTATCGTCGATGATTAAATCGACTCCTGTAAGCGTTTCGAGTGTGCGGATATTTCGTCCTTCACGCCCGATAATTCTACCTTTCATTTCGTCGTTTGGTAAATTTACAACCGAAACCGTCGATTCACTTGTGTAGTCAGCCGCATAACGCTGTGCTGATACAGCAAGTAATTCTTTCGCTTTCTTATCTACATCTAATTTCATTTGTGATTCTTTTTCTTTCACGAGCACAGCCATATCATGTGACAGTTCTTTTTCAACCTCATTAAACAATTCAGTGCGCGCTTCATCACGCGTCAGTCCGGAGATGCGAGAGAGTTCTTCTTGTTGTGAATTAATTATATCCTTAATCCTCAATTCCTCGGCATCAACCTTTTGCTGTTTGTCTTCAATTTTAACTTCTTTGTTATCCAGTGCCTCATCTTTCTTATCGAGAGTCTCACTTTTACGATCTAGATTTTCTTCACGTTGTAATAACCTTGATTCTTGCATACGAAGATCATCACGCTTGTCATCTAGATCTGCTTGGGTCTCCTCTTTTAGACGCTGGTTTTCCTCTTTTGCTTCAAGCAGCTTTTCTTTCTTTAGGCTATCCGCCTCTTTTTCGGCTTCTTTAATAATATGCTCCGCCGAAGTTCTTGCTTCTTGCTGCTTTTTCGTCAAATTAGATTTAACAATAAAATATCCGATTACAACACCTAGAATTAAACCAAGTAGGATTAAGAAAATGTCTATTAGTTCCACGACAATAAACACCTCCTAGTTTCTAGCTATTGTTCAACATATAATTAAATAATTATATACATCAATATTAAAGATTAAACCACAAAAAGTAAAGCATCGGACACAAATTGTCCAATGCTTTATGATTATAGATCTTCATCTTCAAATAATGAGTCTGTTGCCGGTACTTTTTCTTCTTTAGATTCAGCAGTTTTTTCTTTTTTCTCTGTGAATCCAAGTGCCTCTCTTAACAGTCCATCGATCTCTTCATAGAGTTTAGGATTGTTGCTTAAATATTCTTTGACGTTCTCTTTACCTTGCCCGAGACGCTCGCCGTTATAAGAATACCACGCACCACTCTTTTGAATGATATCCATCTCAGCACCAAGGTCAATTGTTTCACCAGTCTTAGAAATACCTTGACCGTACATGATATCCACTTCAGCTACTTTAAACGGTGGTGCAACTTTGTTTTTAACAACTTTAATTTTAGTGCGGTTACCAACAATATCTTGACCAAGCTTTAAGTTTTCACTTCGGCGCACTTCTAAACGTACTGAACTGTAGAACTTAAGCGCACGTCCACCAGGTGTGATCTCCGGGTTACCGAACATAACGCCGACTTTTTCACGAATTTGGTTGATGAATAACACCGTCGTATTACTTTTAGAAATGGCTGCAGAAAGTTTACGTAATGCCTGAGACATCAAGCGTGCCTGTAAACCAACGTGCGTATCCCCCATCTCACCTTCGATTTCAGCTTTTGGCGTTAATGCTGCGACTGAGTCAACGACAACAATGTCTACAGCACCACTGCGCACAAATGCTTCAGTGATTTCTAACCCTTGCTCACCGTGGTCAGGCTGAGATAAATATAAATTCTCAATGTCTACGCCTAAATTTTTAGCATATACAGGATCAAGTGCGTGCTCTGCATCAATGAATGCTGCGATTCCGCCGTTTCTTTGTACTTCTGCAATGGCATGTAATGCAACTGTCGTTTTACCAGATGATTCCGGACCATAGATTTCTACTATACGTCCTTTAGGATAACCACCGACGCCAAGCGCACGGTCTAATGTGATTGATCCACTGCCAGTTGTCGATACATTTCTAGATGTATCTTCTCCTAGTTTCATAACGGCGCCTTTACCAAATGATTTTTCCATATTTTTAATAACCGTATCTATCGCTTTATGTCTTTCGTCCATAATGAACCTCCATATCATATCTTCATAAATATTATATCATGATTAAAAATTAAAAGCGAACATATATTCGATTAAACACGCAGAAATTGAATAATTGTTCGCATTTTTGACGTTTCTGTTCTATTCACCAACAATTAATGTATTTCTGCACAGACTTGGCTACAATATTTTTTTCTTACTTTTGTCTTGTTTAAACACTGCACGACCCTTATAAAAGTATTCAGCACCAGATAAGATCGTAAAGAACACTGCGATGTACATCATTACCATGCCAAGTGAAAATGGCAGCAATTCTGTAAATAAATCACCAAACAATAAAAATACGAGTGCAAGCATTTGGAACGTTGTCTTCACCTTACCGAGCTGTGAAGCCGCGCTGACAAAGCCCTGTTCGATTTGTAATATACGTAGTCCAGTAACTGCGAACTCACGCGCTAATATCACCACAGCAATCCATGAAGATATCACATGCCACTCAACCAACACGATGAGTCCTGCCATGACGAGTACTTTATCGGCAAGCGGATCTAAAAATTTACCCATGTTTGTAATTAAATTTAGTTTGCGTGCAAGGTAGCCATCCAGGAAATCAGTGAGTGCTGCGACTACAAATATGATAGCTGCGATGAGCTGCTCAATACGAATGACTTCTCCCCACAAGAACTTTGTGTCTCCAAAGCCAAAGTCGATAAGCGCAAACAGTAAAAATATCGGAATTAATATCACGCGGAAGATAGTTATTTGATTTGCAATATTCATAGTTTAATCTCTCCTAGTGTGTACCCTTCAATTCCGAACGCACTATACATAGGGCGCGGTTCAAAGATGTCTGCTTGCGAGCCAATTTGTAAAAGAATAATCCACACGATAAAAAGCACCGCGATCATTCCAATAAACGTGATGACTACGCGTTTAAAATATTTTTGGTCAGCATTTTCCGCTTCAGCGATGTAGGCAGGTTTTTCATCGTCATTCGGAAATTCTGCCGCATGTTCGTCAATGAGACGTTGTCCATTGATATCGAGTGCCTCAGCATACTGAAGTACTAAAAACTTCGCATGCTCCGGACTCGGCAGCGATTCAAAATTGTTCGATTCTATCTTTAAAATAACATCCATCCTCAGTCCGGATTGCTCATGGAGCATCTTTAGCGTTGTACTGCGATCTTCACGCTTTGCTTGAAGATATTGTCCAATCTTCACGTCCATCACCTACATTCCTTCAAAAAATCCCATATCTTCATTTTGGAACCAGTGTTTCTTTTTGTGTTGTTCATAAGAAATGACTTGATTCTCATTTTCTCTCAGTTCAATTATATAGTCAAAATCATCGATACTAAAATGCATATCTTCTACAAATAAATCCGGATGCTCCACTACTTTTACAGCATTGTAGCTCATGATTTCACGCACAAGTTCACGATGCCCTTCTTTACTTGAGTTCATTGTGACAGCACCATCAATAATATACACGTAACTTTTATCGTATTCACCTTTAATCAAGCGCGTGCGCTCTGTTTGTTTTAATAATGTAGACGATAAAAACAGCCACTTCTTTTTAGCGTGGACACTGCCGGCAACAATTGACTCTGTCTTTCCAACACGCGGCATGCCGCGCACTCCAATTACTGCGTTTGGATCCATTCTAAATATCTCGCCTAAGAAATCAACCAGGACACCAATCTCTTCTCGTGTGAAACGAAACACCTTTTTATCTTCGGCATCACGCTTAATAAATTTACCATGCTGTACAGCTAAGCGGTCACGTACTTCTGGAATGCGCATCACTAAATTTTTAATGTCAGGTATGTGCCGTGCAATAAATTTAAAACGCGTGAGTTTATTAATATCGTCTGTGCGGATAATAATGCCGCGTCTAAGTTCCGCTACACCGTTGATGATATTGATACTAATCCCTAGGTTTCCAAGAAGTGATGTCAAGTCACCGAGTAACCCCGGTCTGTTATTGACGATTTCATATTCTAAGTACATTTCAATATTGCGGTTTGGATGTGCGCCTGTTCCTTCATTCATGTATACCATCCTCCGTTAACTTTCATGATTTCACCTGTGACTGAGCTTGCCTGTGGGCTGAGTAAATATGACACGGCATGTGCGACTTCAATCGGCTGAACGTAACGATGCTGCGGAATTTCACTTAACACAGCGTCGTTATCATCATTCTCAAACGCATCCATCATTGTACTTTCTACAGCACCCGGAGATACTGCATTCACTGTAATGTTTGTCCGGGCAAACTCTTTCGCGAGAGACTTAACAAGCGCGTTTTGCGCACCCTTCATGGCAGCGTATCCCGCTTCACAACTCGCACCTGTGTCCCCCCATATTGAAGATAATACAACGATGCGTCCATTCGGGCTTTGTTTTAACAGTGGCAAACACACTTGCACAAACAATGATAAATTCCGTATGCTCATGTTGTATTGTACATCAAGCGATTCAAGCGGCATGTCATCAAACAAAGTGACGAGTTGCACACCAGGACACCAAATCAAATTATCCAGTGACTTTAAATGTGCGAGTTTCACACTTAATTCTTGTAGTGAAACTGGTGCCGATAGATCCATGTATAAATGTTGTGAATCAATGCGCGGCTTCGTTTGACGAGACACAGTCGTTAACTCATGCGCACTTAATGCCTCTGCTATTGCCGAACCAATCACACCTGTGCTTCCGACAATTAATGTACTAGGCATTGGGTTTAACTACACTGACTGCTTGATAGTCTTTATCGAGCGTTCTATTGAACACAGTTTTAATATCATCAAGTGAAATCTCATCGATGACATCCAACACGTCAAATAAATCGACACCATCAAGTTTATATTTTGTATATTGCATCGCGACATATTCCGGAGAATTTAAACTCGATAAAAAGTCACCAATCACTTCTCTTTTCTTTAACATCAACATCTCTTCATTAAAAAATGCGCCCTGCTTCACTTTATCAATGATGTCATTAATTGCTGAGACAAACGGGTCTACCTGATGCGTATTCACTGCAAACACGGAATATGAATAGTCCACTTCCTCAGCATGCATATAGTTAAATGAATTATCGATTAGGCCCTTGTCTTCAAGTTCATAATAATATAGCGACTGCTCACCAAACACCAAATCAAGCGCCAGCATCATTGCCAAGTCTTTTTTAAGGCGCGCTTCAGATGTTAACGATTCACTTACACCTTTAAAACCAACTTTTACGTTCGTCTCTGTTATGTCCATTTCCATTTCAATATAAGGTTTAACTACACGCCGCGGTTCGTCGGGCATTATTTTTTCAATCATATGTTGACTATCTAATCCGCGAGATGCTTGATGGGAATCAATATAATCAATTACCTCTTCATAATCGATATCACCGACGATAACTAAAACCATATTAGATGGATGATAGAAGGTCTCGTAACATGTGTATAAATGCGCATGTGTAATTTCTTTAATAGATGCAGTTGATCCGCCAATATCATTTCTTATTGGTGAAGCGTGATACATTGATTGTAACAGCCCCATCTCAGCACGGTAATCCGGATCATCCAAATACATCTTGAGCTCTTCATCAATAATGCCCACTTCTTTTGCAACAGTTTCAGCCGTAAAGTAAGGTTGTTCTACCATATCCATTAAAGTTTTTAAGTTTTTATAGAGTTCTGTTGTAGTACTGAACAGGTAACTCGTACGGTCGTATGAAGTGTATGCATTAGCACTTGCACCATTTTTACCGAAATGTTGAAATACATCACCATCTTCTTTTTCAAACATCTTATGCTCTAAAAAATGTGCGATACCATCCGGTACTACTACCTCTTCATTATTCACGATGAAATGATCATCCATTGAACCATATTTTGTCGTATAACTGACGAACTTTTTATTAAAGCCTGGCTTTAATACACAGTACACATCAAGACCGTTATCGCATTGATGATGAACAACCGTTTCACCTAAGGCCTCATAGTGTTTAATTTCCATTAAGTTTACCTCCTGATAACACATGTACCGTATTTAAGTGCAATCGATTTGCAATGTCTATAATACTCTCTTTCGTTACATGTTGAAGAAGCTGTTCATAATCCGTCACGTTCCCTGTGATGAGTTGATCATAAGCAATCTGTGTTAATCCACTCGGATTATCAAGTGATTCCTGTCGGTTTACAAGCATCATCATTTTACTCTCATCCACAAATGATTGTTCAAACTCTCCATTTCTTAGGCGTTCAAATTCTTTTAAAATAGCTTCTTTTGCAATCTCAACGTTATTATTGTCTACACCAGCAAGCACATGTAAAAAGCCGTTTCGCACATCAGTCATGGAAAAAATTTCATATGACAGGCTTAAGTGCTCTCTCACATTCATAAACAATAGTGAATTAATTGAACCGCCAAACATTTGGTTCATCGCACTTAAATTAATGCGGTCAACTTTATTTTTCACATCCATTGTGAAGCCCATGTTTATTCTCGCCTGTTCAATACTCATTGTCTCAAAACTGTTTTTTACCGTTAAAGCATCAGAAAATGTGTAAGTCTCATCTGTGAGTGAGATTTGCTCATCTCTCTTAACTAAAAGATTTAGTTTATCTTTAATTGATTCATCGATATCTCCGACAACAACGACTGCAACTTCATCTGTATCAATTAAACGTTTATATTCATTTTGTACCGACTCCAGTGTCAGTGACTCTATACCTTCTAATGTCCCGTAACTTTGGACACGCATCGGATGACCTTCAAACATCACGTTCATCATTTGCTCGAAACTTTTTTGTGACCGGTTATCTTGATAAGATTTCACGTGGTTCCTGTAAAGACGAAGCTCTTTATCAAAGGAGTTCTGTGTCTCTTCATTATAATCACTTGGTGAATGAATAATATCTTTTAACAATTCAATCACTGGGTTCAGCACATCTAAATCTTCCAAGATAAACTTGTCGTTCACAAATTCCATGCGGAGCGAAACGACGTGATCGCTTCCCCGCTTAAACGTAGAACTTGTTACATGTGCACCATAATATTCTGAGAGAAAATCAAGGAGTGCCTTCTCAGTTTTAAATTGAGACGTGCGCTTAATCATCATCTTTGACAATAAACTTCGTGCTGCAACGCGCGATTCTTCCATTGTGCTTTTAAAGAACACGCTGATTGAAATTGTTTTGAACTTTTCGGTTTGAACAATTTTTATAGGTATTTGATTATTTAGTATTGTCATAATGACGCTCCTTCATCATGCTCCTGCACCAGTACAGCTCTTGGTTTGCTGCCGCTGGAAGGTCCAATTACACCGTTTGCTTCTAAATCATCAACAAGTCGTGCTGCACGGTTATAACCGATGCGGAACTGTCTTTGAAGTAACGACGCACTTGCGCGTTGTTCTTCAATAACAAACCATTTCGCATCCGGGTATAATGTATCTTCTGATTCAACTTCTTTAGTTTTTAATGGTTGATTCATAATTGATTTTTCATAATTTGCTTTCATTTGAGTTGTGATAGATGATACGACATCATTCACTTCATTATCACTTAAGAACGCGCCTTGGACTCGAATTGGCTTGCTGCGTCCTGAGGGTAGGAATAACATGTCACCACGGCCAAGTAGTTTTTCAGCACCCGAACCATCAATAATCGTGCGCGAGTCGATTTGGGAACTGACACTAAAGGCGATTCTGGAAGGGATATTCGCTTTAATAATCCCTGTTATTACGTCAACAGATGGTCGCTGTGTGGCAATGACTAAATGAATGCCGGCTGCGCGGGCCATCTGAGCGATACGCGTAATTGATGCCTCAACATCTTTTGACGCTACCATCATAAGATCTGCTAACTCGTCTATAATAACAACGATATAAGGCAGTTTCTTCACAGCTTCATTACCCTTTGTTTCTCGCTCTAAATACTGATTGTACCCTTCCATATTTCTAGTATTAGAGTGTGAGAACAAGTCATAGCGTCGCTCCATTTCAGAGACAATCTTATTCAGTGCGTCACTTGCCTTTTGTGGATTCGTAACCACTGGTGCGAGCAAATGTGGAATGCCGTTGTAAACGTTCAGCTCAACCATCTTAGGGTCAACCATCATTAATTTCACTTCATGAGGTTTCGCATTCATTAAAATACTTACAATGATGCCGTTGATTGCTACGGATTTACCACTTCCTGTAGAACCCGCAACAAGCAAGTGCGGCATCTTATTGAGTTCTGCCATGATTGGAGCACCAGATATATCTTTACCAAGCGCTACTTCGAGTGGGTTTTTACTTGAACGCTTCTTCAATACTTCACGCAGAGTTACCATGCTTACAACTGAGTTTGGCACCTCTATACCGACAGCAGATTTACCAGGTATTGGCGCTTCTATGCGAATATCTTTTGCTGCTAAATTCAGTGCGATATCATTTTGTAAGTTAATAATCTTACTGACCTTAACACCGATATCCGGTTGAATTTCAAATTGCGTCACCGCTGGACCTATACGGATTTTCGTTACTTTCGCATTTACTCCAAAGTTCTCCAGTGTTTCTTCAAGTAACTTCCCTTGTGCAAGCACTTCATCGTTGCTCACCTTTTCATTGACAACTGCATCATCAAGTAAAGATATCTGAGGGAGCTTGTAGCGCTTTAACTGCTTGAGTTCGTCACTCGTATACATTGGAAACTTATCAATGTTAGGTTCTGTTTCTTCAGATTCTGGCACGACTGCCGTCACGTCATCTTCCTCATATTCAAGCTCTCGTTTTTCATCCGGAGTCTCATCAATCATGTCGTCCTTCACATCATCAGAACGTGTATTATCTGTTTGTTCGTCCTGAGTCGATTCTATTTCTATAGAAGCATCGGGTGGATCACTTGTATCGGTCACAATAGAAAATGATGGTGCAGGTTCTTCTTCAAACGTACGCTTTTTACGCTTAGAGGATGCTTTCTTTTTAGGCACATCTTCTCTGGCATCAGTATCTTCAATAACTGAAGCTGTTGCTTTTGATTTTTCTTGTTCAATCTTTGACGCCTCTCGTTTTTCTATTAGAGAATCAACCCATTTACGGATCGACGTCACAATACGCGTCATCATATCCCATATGAATAAAACAAATGCTCTCGTTCCTTTATAGAGCATCGCTCCGTGTCTTCTGAGTGCAACACCAACGTTGATTTTAAAGATAAGAAGCACACTGAAATATAAGAAAATTAATCCGAGTAATATAGTGCCAATAAAGGAGACAACAGTGGCTGAAAACTCAAATAAAAATTGACCAATGATACCGCCGCCAAAAAATTGTCCGATGCCATACGTTTCTATGTAGTTGATGGTTTCATCGAATGAGTAAAATTCTAGCACACGGGGTTGATTCGTCACATATAAAATGGAATGGAATAAAAATATTAAACTAATTTGCAACAGGATAAAACCAACCGCCCTGCCCTCAAATACAAATTTATTGCGAGAAGCGAGAATGACAAAAAAGACAACGAGTAACAAGTAACTTAAATAACGCGTGCTGCCAAATAAATAAGCAAACAATGCGTCGGTTACTTGTCCAAATTGTCCGAGTTGGAACACTGTAATCATCATTAAAATAATGACGACAAATGCAATAATTGAGAGCAGCGTTTGATTATCCTGTTTACGTTGTGTGTTACTTTTTCTCTTAGACAAAAAAACACCTCAATATAATGAATGAGACTGTTTGCACAGTCTCATATTTAAATTTCTGAAATTATTGGAATGATCATTGGATTACGCTTCGTGTTCTCATATAAGAACTTGTTTAAATCATCGCGAATCTCCTGTTTCAAATCGTTCCAATCCAGTTTTGAAGTTGTTAAATGATTATTTACGGTATCAAGTATACGCGCCTCTGCTGTCTTTAACAGCTCTTCGCTTTCCTTTACATACACAAATCCCCGCGACTGAATTTCTGGTCCTGCAACAATTTCTTTTTTCTTTTTATCGATTGAGACAACCGCAATAAATATCCCGTTATCACTGAGTAATCGTCTATCTCTAAGTACGATATTACCAACGTCCCCAACACCACTACCGTCGATTAATACATTGCCTGCAGGTACTTTCTCATTGCTGAGCATCGTGCCTTTGTCGTAAGAGACAACCTCACCTTTTTCAAGTAAGAATATGTTCTCGGGTTTGACACCAGTTTCAGCAGCGAGTTTCGCATGTGCAATTTGCATTTTGAATTCACCTTGCACAGGAATAAAATACTTCGGCTTAAAGATATTTAAAATCATTTTTAATTCTTCACTTAAACCATGACCAGAAGCGTGCATGCCATCTTTAGGAAGCATGATTGACGCGCCCGCTTTGACCAACAGGTTTAACGTCTCAAATAAAATAACTTCCATGTTTGATGATGCTGTCGTTAAAACGAACACGCGGTCACCATCGATGATGTTTGTCACATCATGCTTACCACGGCTCATTTTACCAAGTGCTTCTATCGGTTCACCCTGTGTACCTGTCGCAATGATAACAACTTCATTCTTTGGATAGTCACCAATTGCATGACTTGGAATTAGTAAACCTTCCGGAATATCAAAATAACCTAAATTACGAGCAACTCTAAATGAAGACTCGAGCGTTTTACCTAAGAACGATACCTTACGATTCGTTTTAGCTGCATTCGTTAATACTTGTTGAATTCTGACAAAGTTTGACGCATAACATGACACGATGATGCGTCCTTTTGTTTTAGAAAATTCATCAAGTAAATGCCCTTCAACAATATTCTCAGGCGTGTTATAGCCACGCTTTTCAGCTTCTGTCGAATCACTGATCAGCACTAAAATATTATTTTTGTTTGCAATTTCATACATCTTACTCATGTTGTACCCGTAGTCTCCAGTTAAGCTTTGGTCAACTTTGAACTCGCCTGTATATACAATCGAGCCGAGGCGCGTGTGAATGGCAACGCCATATGCATCAGGAATACTGTGGCTGACTTCAAAGAATTCCATCGACACTTTGTCAAACTTCATCACCGATTTACTGTCAATCGTGAAGAACTTCACCTTTTTGTTGATGCCACGCTCTTTTAAGCGTTCCTTAACAAGTGCTATCGTCAGTTTTGATGCGTAAATTGGCACATCAAGCTCTTTTACAAGATAAGGAATCGCACCGATTGAATCTTCATGTCCATGCGATAAAAATATGCCTTTTAACTTACTCTTGTTCTCTCTCACATACGTGATGTCTGGAATGACAATATCAATCCCGAGCATCTCATCTTCCGGGAACATTAACCCGGCATCTAATATAAACATTTCTTCATCAACGTTTACAACGTACATGTTTTTCGCGATTTCACCTACACCGCCAAGCGGTATAATTTTCAAATCAATATCTTCTGTGATTGTGTTATTCAATGAAACTCACCTACTGTTCTTTAAAAGATGCACGGTAACCAAAATTATCGATTGTTAATTTATCGAGTGTAACATTTTCCGCTTTGAACTTTATTTCGTCATCTTGTTTAAATACGATTAAATCAATATCTTTCTTTGTCTCATGATATTGCTTTAATTCATTTCCGAGCGATAAAGAACTAAATGACACGCGAATTTCACGGTCATCTGTTTCTCTAATTTGGCCTTCTACGTCATATGATTGTTCATTTAATTGTACATGATTAAAAACCATTTTATTTTTCTCCTTCTTCTAGCATTACTTTACGCGATGCGTTTACTCGACCCTGCCTATCAATTTCCGTTACTTTAACGAGTACTTGATCGTCTAACTTTAAAACATCCTCAACTTTGTTCACGCGTTCGTTTGCGAGTTGCGAAATGTGCACAAGTGCATCTTTTCCTGGGAAGAGTTCAACAAATGCACCGAACTTCTCAATACGCTTAACAGTACCCATGTATACTTCGCCAACTTCAGCGACACGCACGATATCTTCAATACGTTTTTTAGCCAGCTTAATCATCTCTTGATCACTTGAACCGATAAAGATCGTCCCATCCTGTTCAATATCAAGTTTAACACCAGTCTCATCAATGATTTCATTGATTTTCTTACCGCCTGGTCCAATGACGTCGCGAATTTTGTTCGAATCAATCGTCATAATTTCAACCTTAGGTGCATATTGTGATAACTCTTCTCTCGGTGCGTCAATTGTTGCTAACATGTTTTCTAGAATTTCCGCACGGCCAATGCGCGCCTGCTCTAATGCTTCACGTAAAATCTCTTCAGCTAATCCATCAATCTTAATATCCATCTGAATCGCTGTGATACCTTTTTCAGTACCTGCAACTTTAAAGTCCATGTCCCCGAGTGCATCTTCCATACCTTGAATATCAGAGAGAATTGTATAATCTTCACCAAGTTGAACCAGACCCATTGCAATACCGGATACCGGACGCTTGATTGGAACCCCTGCATCCATTAGAGCGAGTGTTGAAGCACAGATTGATGCTTGTGAACTTGAACCGTTAGACTCGAGCACTTCACTCACGACACGAATTGTATACGGGAAGTCTTTAATGTCAGGTAACACTTGGAACAATGCACGTTCACCAAGTGCACCATGTCCGATTTCACGACGTCCTGGACCACGAATTGGACCCGTTTCACCCACTGAATAATTCGGGAAGTTATAGTGATGCATGTAGTGCTTCTCATCTTCTTCACCCAGACCATCGATGATTTGGTGTTCACCGAGCGCGCCAAGTGTACATACTGACAACACCTGCGTTTGACCACGTGTGAATAAACCTGAACCGTGTGTGCGTGGTAAGAAGCCGACCTGAGAATTAAGCGAACGGATTTGTTCTGGGTGACGCCCATCCGGACGGATTTTCTCTTCTGTAATAAGACGACGCACTTCTTCTTTAATTAAACGATTGACAATTTGGCTTGCTGCTTTTAATTCATCCTGTACCATGTCGTCTTCAGGATCATACATGCTTAAGATGTCATTTTTCGCTGCGGTAATTGCAGCTTCGCGTGCAAGTTTATCTGGATTTTGAAGCGCATCGAATAATTTAAATTCTTGTGCACGCTCATAAATCGATTGATTTAACGTTTCATTTTCTGCTGCTGGAATGAATTCTTTTTTAGTGATATCGAGTGTACTTAAAATTTCTTCTTGGAACGCGACCATCTCCTGGATGTTTTTGTGCGCATATAGAATTGCTTCAAGCATTTTATCCTCAGGTACTTCGACAGCACTTGCTTCTACCATGTTGACAGCGTCTTTCGTTCCTGCAACTTGTAAATTAAGTAAAGAATCCTGCAGTGCTTCACTTGATGGGTTAATTAAAAACTCCCCATCTTTTGTTAGACCGATGTTCACACCCGCGATAGGTCCTAGGAACGGGATGTTACTTACACTGAGTGCAAGTGAGCTGCCGAGCATTGCCGCCATCTCAGGTGATGCTTCGTTGTCAACAGACAGCACTGTTGATACAACTTGTATATCGTGACGATAACCATCTGGAAATAAAGGTCTAATTGGTCTATCGATTAAGCGTGACGTAAGCGTCGCTGTTTCACTTGGACGACCTTCTCTTTTGTTAAAGCCACCTGGAATTTTACCAGCTGCATATAGTTTCTCTTCGTAAGCCACCATCAGTGGGAAGAAGTCGACATCTCTAGGCTCTTTAGAAGCTGTTGCTGTTGATAAAACGACCGTATCACCGTAACGAATAAGTACAGCACCGTTCGCTTGTTTTGCGAGTTCCCCATATTCGACAACCAGTTTGTGATTGCCCCATTTCGTTTCAAATACTTTCTTTAAAGTATCACTCATATTAATATTCTCTCCTTAGTATCTACTCTATGTAATTATATCATTTTTTCATTGTCTTATGTCTACCGAAACCAATGCACAAATAAAAAAGACACAACACTGTTAGCAACAGCATTGCGTCTATTGAATATAAATTATTATCTTCTTAATCCAAGTCTACCAATTAATTCACGGTATCTTTGAATGTCTTTGTTACGTAAGTAAGTTTGTAATCGCTTACGACGACCAACCATTTTTAATAGACCACGTCTAGAGTGGTGATCCTTTTTGTGCGTACGTAAGTGCTCGTTTAACGTGTTGATTTCTTCAGTTAATACAGCAATTTGTACTTCTGGTGATCCAGTATCTGTTTCGTGAACACGATACTCCTGGATAAGTTCATTTTTACGTTCTTGTGAAATAGCCATTGTATTTCCTCCTTTAATATAGATTCACCCACAACCAAGCATTCGTCGGAGTCTCAAAATGCCAAGTAAGGGTACTTAGAGAAGTATACAGGTTTCGAGTGGTTGATGCAAGGGATAGTTGTCGTTGTTGGCGAGTTCTCCGTCATACGTTGGAGCGATTACCGGGTAACGGAGAGTTCTCCACCATACGTTGGAGCGATTACCGGGTAACGGAGAGTTCTCCATCATACGCTAGACCGATTACCGGGTAACGGAGAGTTCTCCATCATACGCTAGACCGATTTACTGGTAACGGAGAGTTCTCCGTCATACGATAGACCGATTTACGGGTAACGGAGAGTTCTCCATCATACGCTAGACCGATTACCGGGTAACGGAGAGTTCTCCATCATACGATAGACCGATTACCGGGTAACGGAGAGTTCTCATAGAGAAGATAAACACTCCAGCTGCTCTATGAAGCTTCCTCATAGAGAAGATAAACACCCCAGCTGCTCTATGAAGCTTCCTCATGAAGAAGATAAACGGCCAGCTGCTCTATGAAGCTTTCTCATAGAGAAGATAAACACCCTATCAGCTCTATGAGACCCTCATAGAGCTGATAAGTCCATATATATAATAAAAGTCATGTAGATAGATAACTATCCACATGACCCTATCTTCAACACCCCTACTACTCTTCCAACATCTCCCTAGAATCTTCAACGTCTTGATAGATCTGTGCTTTCAAAGCATCTAGACTGTCAAATTTCTGTTCGTCTCTTAAATAATTCAAGAAGTAGACTGTCACTTCTTCACCGTAGATGTCTTGTTCAAAGTCGAGCAGATGTACTTCTACAGTTTTTGTGTGTTTCTCACGTGCTATCGTCGGTTTAATTCCAACGTTACACACGCCGGCCATTACTTTATCGTATGCATTTAACTTCAACTTCACCAGATAAACACCGTTTCCGGGATACTGGTAGCGATATTTCAGTTCAATGTTTGCAGTTGGGAAACCTATCGTACGCCCCATCTTCTCTCCTTGGACAACCAGGCCTTCAAGTTCGAAGGGGCGTCCGAGTGCTGTGTTCACTGCTTCAATGCGGCTCTCTTTCAAATCATTTAGTATTTGTGTCGTCGATATTTTAGCGCCATCCATATCAAGTCTATCGACAACAATTGTCTCAAACTCAGCATATTGCTTGAGTGTATCGACATTGCCTTCACCATATTTACCATATGTAAAGTCAAAGCCGGTAATGACAGCTTTGGCATTGTTCTCAACTAAGTAACTATGAACAAAATCTTCTGGTGAAATTGCTCTAAACACACTTGAGAACTGAATCACAAACACGTAATCAAGACCCATTTCTTCAAGTTTCTTTAATTTTATTTCAAGCGGTGTGATATAAGTTGTACGCTGACTTGTAGGGTTCAATACGACAGATGGATGTGGATCAAAAGTCACGACACCTTTTTTAAGATTTTTTGCATCTGCAACATCAATCATTGCGTTAATCACTTGTTGATGTCCAATATGCAGACCATCAAAAAATCCTAACGCAACTGCACACGGCTCAATATCATTTGTTTCTTGTATTTTTGGATAATGTAGCTTTATGACTCTCACATGCGTTCCTCCTACAAATTAAACATTTTGAATGTTCTGTACTCATCTTTTTCTTCACCCATGTATCTGTAAATACCGATCGGTTGATTTGCATCTCTAAATAATATTCGCGGTACTTTACTACCATATAGTTGCGCGACAATCTCAGCCGGAACCTTTTGGCCATGCGTCACTTCGAATAATAAATCTTTTTCATCCTGCACATCAATTTCAGGCATACCTTCTAAAATATCGATAATAGGTATAATTTCCCCAGCATCAATTTCAGATAAAGGTATCGCATCTTCTAATTCAAATCCGCAACTGCCAGTTCTTACAAGTCCTGACATATGTGCTTCTACGCCGAGTGCCTTACCTATATCAACTGCAAGTGTGCGTATGTATGTACCTTTAGAACATGTTACATCTATATTAAATGATATATTACCATCTTTCAATTGTGGTTCAGATGTTCGCACTAAATCATAGATGTGGACTGTCTTTATCGGTCGTTCCACCTCGATGCCTTCACGCGCATAGAAATATAACTTTCTGCCATCTACTTTCACTGAAGAATAGAGTGGTACTCTTTGGTGGTACTCACCACGTAATGACTGAATTGCCTGGTCTATATCTTCAACACTAATACCTTCGACTGATGAGGTATTAACAACATCACCCGATTTGTCTTCAGTTGTTGTTGAGAATCCCAGCGTCACTTCAGCACTATAAGATTTTTCTCTTTCTTGTAAAATTTCAGTTAGTTTTGTTGCTTCTCCAACGAGCATCACGAGTAAGCCTGTGACGTCTGGATCCAGCGTTCCCGTATGTCCAACACGCTTTGTCTGCAGCGCACGTCTTAAGCGATACACAACATCATGACTCGTCATCCCAACTGGTTTATCGATGAGTAAAACACCATTCATACAACTTTCCCCATTCACAAATAAAATTTCAGGCACAGTGTTCCATTTTCATAATGAAACAACTGTGCCTAGTTAAACGCATTCAATTGATAACGCTGTTTATTTCTCACGAATTTCATTCAATAACGATTCGATACGGCTGCCATATTCAATCGAGTTATCATACTTAAATTCAATCTCAGGTGCCTTTCTTAAACGAATCTCTTTCGCGACAGCACTGCGTACTAAACCTTTAGCTTTGTTTAGCGCAGCTTCTGCTTCTTCTTTATTTTCGTTAAGTGTTGTAAAGTAAACCGTTGCGACTTCAAGTTCTTTAGTCATATCAACATCAGTAATCGTCACCATACCAAGGTTCGGATCTTTGATTTCTGTACGCACAGTTTCGCTGACAACTTTTTTGACTTCTTCTGCTACACGGTCTTTTCTATTATTACTCATAAAAATTACCTCTCTATCTCGACCATAATATAAGGCTCAATGATGTCGCCTTCTTTTAGGTCATTATAGTTTTTGATTGTGATACCACATTCGTATCCTGCAGTAACTTCTTTCGCATCATCTTTGAAACGTTTCAATTGATCGAGTTCACCTTCATGAATAACGACACCGTCACGCACAATGCGTACGCCTGAATCACGCGTGATTTTACCATCAGTTACATAAGAACCAGCAATTGTTCCAACTTTAGACACTTTGAATGTCTGACGTATTTCAACGTTACCAATGACCTGTTCTTCATATTCAGGATCAAGTAATCCAGTCATCGCCTGCTCAATTTCTTCAATTACTTTGTAAATAACACTGTAGAGTCTCAAGTCGATATCTTCTTGATCAGCTGCACGCTTTGCATTCGTATCAGGTCTAACATTAAACCCAATAATAATCGCTGATGATGCTGCTGCAAGTGTGACGTCTGATTCGTTAATTGCACCAACGCCTGTATGAATGATACGTACGTTTACACCTTCAACATCAATCTTCATAAGCGATGCACTGAGGGCTTCGACCGTACCTTGAACATCACCTTTAACGATGACGTTAAGATCCTTCATCTCGCCTTCTTTCATCTGCTCAAACAAGTTATCAAGACTAACTTTTGTTGTTTTCTCACGCTCTTTAACTGCAAATTCTTTACTACGTGCTTCACCAATCGAACGTGCCTTACGATCATCAGTGAATACAACAAAGCGGTCTCCAGCTTTTGGCACATCGTGAAGTCCTGTAATCTCAACTGGCATAGATGGTGGCGCTTCTTGAATACGTGCACCTAAATCGTTCACCATCGCACGTACTTTACCATATGTGTTACCCACAACAAGTGAGTCACCCACTTTTAATGTACCATGCTGTACAATCAATGAAGCAGATGGTCCACGAGACTTATCGAGTTCAGCTTCAATTACAGTACCGATTGCAGGACGCGTGCTATTTGTTTTCAACTCTTCGATTTCACTGACTAAGCCAATCATTTCAAGTAAATCATCAATGCCATCACCTGAGAGTGCTGAGAGTTGAACGAAGATTGTCTCACCGCCCCAATCTTCCGGATAAAGTCCGTGCTCACCGAGTTCAGTCATGACACGGTCAGGGTTCGCAGTCGGTTTATCCATCTTGTTAACTGCAACAATAATTGGTACTTCAGCAGCTTTCGCATGGTTAATCGCTTCAATTGTCTGAGGCATCACACCATCGTCCGCTGCAACAACAAGCACAGTAATATCTGTGACACGTGCACCACGCGCACGCATAGTAGTAAATGCTGCGTGACCTGGCGTGTCTAAAAATGTAATGGATTTACCATTATTTTCGATTTGATATGCACCGATGTGCTGTGTAATTCCACCTGCTTCGCCAGCAGTTACTTTCGTCTGGCGGATTGAGTCAAGCAGCGTTGTTTTACCGTGGTCAACGTGTCCCATGATTGTAACAATCGATGGTCTAGCTTCTGATAAAGTGTTCTCATCTAAGTTAAAATGAGAATCCAAGTCCATATCGTCGATGACGATTTCTTCTTTTGCGACATAACCATACTCAGCTGCGAGTAATTCAATCGACTCAGAATCGAGTGTTTGGTTAATATTCGTCACAACACCTACCATAAATAGATCTTTAATTAGTTTCGACGCTTCCACACCTAATTTCGGTGCGAGCTGACCTACAGTAATATCTGATTGATAATAAAGAATCTTCTCACCGTCTTCAGTAAGTGTTGGAAGTTCAGCCGGTGCTTCTTCAACTGATTTTTGTTGTTCTTTTTTCTTTTTGCTTTTGTTGGACTTAGATTTTTTTGGCGCCTTTTTATAGTCAGTGTCATCAACTAAATCTGCGACTTCATCAGTCTCCATATTGAATTCTGCATCAAGAAGTGCAAGTTCTTCATCCGTCAATGATCTCATATGGCTGCCCGCTTCAATGTCATTCTCGTTTAAAAAATCAATGACCTGTTTACTTTGTAAATTATTTGTTTTTGCGTATTCGTATATTCTAACTTTACTCATCGAATCACTGCCCTTTCTCAATGAGTTTTAGCATACTATTGCTAAAACCCTTATCCGCAACCGCACATACGATACGGTTACAATCACCTGTTGCAATACTTAACTCGTCTTTTGATAGTGTGTCTATTAGCGGCACAGAATAATACTTTGCCTTATCATGAATGCGCTTAGATGTATTCACACCAGCGTCACTTGCGACAAACACAAGATGCGCTTTCTTATTGCGAATCGCTTCAAGCGCCTGTGCTTCTCCAAGGAGCAATTTACCAGCACGTTTAGATAGTCCGAGCAGACTCATGACCTGTTTCATCGTTTAGGTATGTCCTCTCTATAAATCAAGCGAATTATTTCATCATACACTGGTGCTAACTTCTCACTATCGAAGCCGAGTATACCTTCTAGTTTCTTTTTAGCTCTTGCATCCTGAACAGCTTCTAAATTCTTCACAACATAACTGCCCCGTCCATTGACTTTACCCGTTGCGTCGGCAAATACTTCTTGCTCTTTGTTTACAACAACGCGAATCAAATCATTCTTCGGATACATTTGATGTGTGAGAATACATTTCCTCATCGGGATTTTGCGTTTCATATTATCACTTCCGTGCACTATTCTTCTGAATCTGAATCACTCTTTATATCTATTTTAAAGCCCGTTAACTTAGCTGCAAGTCGTGCGTTTTGACCACGCTTACCAATCGCTAAAGACAGCTGATGATGTGGCACTGTAACGACAGTCGATTTGTTTTCTTCATCTACTTGAACATCGACAACCTGTGATGGGCTGAGTGCATTTTTCACAAAAACTTCTGGCTGCGCATCCCAGAGTACGATATCAATCTTTTCACCAGACAACTCATCTACCACTGCTTCTACGCGTGTACCACGTGCGCCGACACACGAGCCAACAGGATCGATATCCGGGTTTTCTGAATGTACACTAATTTTCGAACGTTCACCGGCTTCGCGTGCAACACTCATAATCTCAACAGTTCCATCGTAGATTTCCGGTACTTCGCGTTCAAACAAACGTTTCAGGAGGTTGGGATGTGTGCGTGAAACAAAAATTTGCGGACCTTTAGTTGTCTGTTCAACTTTGTTCACGTAGACTTTTATCTTTTCACCTGGTATATATTTTTCATTTGGCATCTGCTCTGATTCACTGAGTACAGCATCTGTCTTTCCAAGCTGAACATATACAAAACGATGATCTACACGATCAATGACACCATTTAAGACCTCATCTTCTTTGTCTATAAATTCTGCATAGAGTATGCCGCGTTCAGCATCTCGTAAGCGCTGCATGACTGCTTGTTTCGCAGCCTGCGCACCCACACGATTGAAATCTTTAGGCGTTACATCTTCATCATATGGATCACCAATTTCATATGCAGGGTTTTTCTCGCGTGCTGTCTCAAGGTCGATTTCAGCAGTTGAGTCTTCGACTTCTTCTACAACATCTTTACGTGAAACGACGCGGTATCCACCCGTCTCAGTATTTAATTCTACCGTCACGTTTTTATGTTGCGTGTAGTTCTTTTTATATGCTGTTAACAGTGCCGCTTCTACTGCATCGATGAGTACGTCTCTTGGTATGTTCTTTTCTTTTTGTATAAAATCAATCGCATTGATTAGTTCTTGATTCAATTTAACCATTCCTCCGTTATAATAAAACAGCTTTTCTGATAGTCGCGATTGTATCTCTATCTATCGTAATCGTTTTTGCTCTCGTTTTGACTCTATATTGAATCGTCACTGTCGAATCATCATAAGCTGTTAAAATACCTGTCCATTCTTTGTCCTTATCATAGTATTTATATGTCTTCACATAAATACCTTGATTCAGGGTTGCTTTTAAATCGTCTTCAGTTTTAATTGGACGTTCCGCACCAGGTGAAGATACATCCAGGAAGTAAGGTCCGGAAATTAAATCAAGCGCATCAAGTTGTTCACTAATCTTTTCGCTTGCATGTGCACAGTCGTCTAGCGTCACACCACCATTTTTATCGATAAAAATCCTCAGGTAAAAATCTGGTCCCTCTTTCTTATACTCGACCTCTACAAGAAACAAGTCCATTTCATTCAAAATGGGTGATACATGGTCAGCAACTGTTTGTTCTTTTTGATTCAAAAAATCACCTCTCTAAAACTAAGAGAAGAACGGGATTTCCCCGTTCTTCTCTACTCAATTTACTATTCAACATTAACATTATAGCATAAACATCAGCATTATGCAACGAACCGTTGATATGACAACGTTAATTCACTTAAAGATCAAATAGAGACAGCTGTGCTTTATCCGGTAAACCATCCAGTGTGCGTAACTCAGTTAAATAATCAATTATTTTTTGAGACACACCACCGCGCTTTTGCAAGTCTTCCTTCGATAAAAACATCTCATCTTCACGTGCATCCACAATACGGCGTGCGACTGATGCGCCAAGTCCAGGCACAGATATAAATGGTGGAATCAGCGAGTCACCTTCAATCACAAATTCAAAACTCTTTGATTTTGTTAAGTGTACAGGCTGCACATTATAGCCGCGATGTGCCATCTCGTTGACAAGCTCTAACACAACAAGTGTGTCTTTCTCTTTTTTAGATAAATCATTTAAGCGCTCGCGCTCGTTTAATTCTTGTACAGTTGCTCTTATATCTTCCTTATCCCTTACCATTGTGAGTAAATCAAAGTCTGATGCGCGAATTGTAAAGTAGCTCGCATAATAGAACAATGGATAATGTACTTTAAAGTAAGCGATGCGCACAGCCATCAACACATATGCTGCAGCGTGTGCTTTAGGGAACATGTATTTTATCTTGTTACATGAATCGATATACCACTCCGGCACATTGTTTTGACGCATTAACACTTCTTGTTCGGGTGTTAACTGACGACCTTTACGCACGCGCTCCATTATATTGAACGCTTCTATTGGCTCGAGCCCGTCATACATCAGTTGTACCATGATGTCGTCACGACATCCGATAACGTCTTTGAGTTCCACGATGCCTTTACGCACCAGGTCTTGCGCGTTATTCAGCCATACATCCGTTCCGTGAGATAACCCTGAAATCTGAACGAGTTCACTAAACGTACTTGGACGTGTGTCTTCTAGCATCTGTCTAACAAAACTTGTTCCGAACTCTGGTACACCGAGCGTACCCGTTTTACATAATATATCTTCAGGTGTGACGCCCAGGCTCTCCGGCGAACTAAACAGACGCATCGTGTCTTTATCGTCGACAGGAATTGTTTTTGGATCAATACCGGATAACTCATGTAACATCCGAATCATTGTCGGGTCATCGTGACCGAGTATATCGAGCTTTAACAGGTTGTCATCAATCGAGTGGAAGTCAAAATGTGTTGTTTTCCATTCAGCTTCAGTATCGTCCGCTGGGAATTGCACAGGCGTAAAGTCGTATATGTCATAGTCATCCGGGACAACGATAATACCGCCTGGGTGTTGACCAGTGGTTCTTTTTACACCGGAACAGCCAAGGACAAGCCGCTCGACTTCTGCATTTCTTTTTTGTAAGCCGTTGTCATTAATGTAACCTTTGACGTAACCGAATGCTGTCTTTTCAGCAACTGTCCCTATCGTCCCTGCTCTAAATACTTTTTCTTCCCCAAATATTTCTTTTGTATATTGGTGGGCAATCGCTTGATATTCACCACTGAAGTTTAAATCGATGTCTGGTGTTTTATCGCCTTTGAAACCTAAAAATGTTTCAAACGGAATGTCCTGACCTTCTTTAATGAGTGCAATACCACATGAATCACACATTGAATCCGGCAGATCATAACCTGAAGACACAGCACCGTCTGTAAAGAACTCAACCTTATGACATTCTGAACAAATATAATGTGGTGGCAACGGGTTCACTTCAGTAATTTCAAGCATCGTCGCAACAAAACTTGAACCGACAGAACCACGTGAACCGACTAAATATCCATCGTCAAGTGACTTCTTCACGAGCTTTTGAGAAATCAAATAGATCACTGAGAAGTTGTTTGTAATGATGTTATTCAGTTCAAACTCCAACCGATCTACAACTTTTTCCGGCAGTTCAGGTCCGTAAAGTGCATGGGCGTTGCGATAACATATCTCTCTGACCTCTTCATCAGCACCGTCCATTTTAGGTGGGTACAACCCGTCCTTAATAACTTCGATGCGCTCAATTGAATTTGCTATCTTGTGCGTGTTATCTATGACGATTGTGCGCGCCATATCCTCATCTAAGAAACTAAAGCTCCGAAGCATCTCATCTGTCGTTCTAAAATGTGCATCCGGTAAGCGTCCGCGACTGAGCGGGTTCCCTGGATTACTTTTTACTAAAATATCACGACTTTGCTTATCCCAATCATCTAAATAATGCACATTACCGGTCGCTACAACTGGAATATCAAGTTCTTTACCAATTTTAATTAAGTTATTTATGATGTCTTCAAGCATCGCTTCATCATGAATGATTTCACGGTCGAGTAAACGTAAATATAATTCTTTAGGAAACACTTCGATATAATCATAAAACTTCGCAATTTCTTTTGCTTCAGCATATGTCTTCTGCATCACAGCTGTGAACAGCTCACCATTATCGCACGACGAACCAATTAACAAGCCTTCGCGATATTTACTCAGCAGTTTTTTTGGAATCCGCGGCGTGCGATAGTAATAATCAGTGAGTGATGCTGAGACCAACTTAAATAAGTTTTTAAGCCCGACTTGTGTTTGTACTAAAATATTAACGTGCGTCGGCATTGCACGTTTATATGCATCATCATTAGAGAGTTCAGCATCAATATCCTGTAAGTTATGAATGTTTAGATCTCGCAGCTGCCTTAACATCTTAATAAATATATAAGCCGTTGCGCGTGTATCATAGATTGCTCTATGGTGCTGCTCAAGATCTACATTATATTTCTTCGCAAGTGTATTTAAACCATGTTTCTTACTTTCTGTATTGATTGTGCGTGAGAGTTCCAATGTATCGATTACACTGTTTTTGTATTCACCTAAATCATGTAATCGGTACGCCGCCTGGATAAAGCCCATATCAAAACTTGCATTATGTGCAACAAAAATTGCATCACCTACAAATTCTTTAAATTCTTTAATCACCGTTTCTAATTCAGGCGCATCTTTTAAATCATGATCTTCGATTTTTGTTAGATTGATAATCGTTTGTGAAAGCTTTTGATGTGGATTTACAAATGTACTGAACTCGTCGATAATCTCGCCATTGACAATTTTAGCTGCAGCAAGCTCGATAATCTTATCGTATTTAGAGGATAAACCCGTCGTCTCCACGTCAAATACGACATAAGTCGCATCTTGTAAATTCGCGTCTGTCGGTTGATAAGTGATTGGTGCGCCGTCGTTAACTAAGAGACCCTCAAGCCCGTATAACACTTTAATTTCTGTACCGTCTCTTACTTTATCCGGGTCCAGTGCATTGTAAGCCTGCGGGAAAGATTGTAAATTATTATGATCCGTAATCGCTACAGCAGGATGACCAAACTGACGGGCGCGGTTAATTAACTCTTTCGCTGAAGGAATAGCATCCATCTGACTCATTGCAGTATGCGCATGTAACTCTATTCGTTTTACTTCACTATTATCTGTTTTCAGTTTCTTTTTGACGACACGTAAGTTACGAATGTTCAAAACGATTTCATTTTGGAATGTATCATACTCTATATTGCCTTCTACAATGACCCAGTCACCTTCACTGAGTAGTTCGAAAACCGCTTCGTCGTTCTTTCCATTTCTAGAAAATGCCTTACATGTAATTGAGTCCGTGTAATCTGAAATGTTCATATTTAAAATATGCTTTTTCGTACGTGTCACAATGACCCTTTTACTAAAAATTACACCTTCAACTTTGACGTTATATTCTTCATCCACAATATTATGGAGCGGTCTCACGCCATCAAAGTCAATAAATTTCCCGATTTGTTTATCCACAACGTCATCTTTCGGTGCATTCTTTTTATTTTCAATGTGTTCAAGATGTGTCGAGCGAATTAATGCTGCTTCTTCACTAATATCAGCTTTTACTGCGTCATCGATTTCTGTGGATTGTGTTAAATCAACTTCGTAATCTATCGTATCAACAATGACGCCGCAGTCATGAAGTGCGTCGATTAACTGTCCATTTAGAGCTGTCTTGAAATAGCTCCCTTGAATATCATCTGCAACATGGATAATAAGTCGATTACCATCAATAGCTTTATGTGTACTTAATATTTGTTGCTTCAAATGATCATTAATTGATGTCTGTTCAACACAAGCGTTAATGTAGGCCATCACACGTTCTCTTTGATGATTATCCGTTGTCACAATTAACTTCACACGCGCTATATCTTTAAATGATGTTTCTATACGTTGTTTCAACATTTGAAATGATTCAAACGGTAACATATCAGGGAAATGCAAATGAAATTGCCATTCCCGCTTGTCATCGTTCACTACTACTTTTTTAAATTGTCCAGTCTGCAGTGATGAATCGCTCGTTAAGTTAATTTGATTGAGTAATGTTTCGTATGCTTTCTTCTTATCCATCCTTGACCACCCTACAAAAAAACACGAGAATAAATACTCGTGTCTTTAATAATTGTCGCTTAAGTAAGTAACTAAATCACTTAACTGAACGTCTATTTTATCTGTTTTATTTCTAAACTTTACTTCAACAACACCGTCTTTAACGCCGCGTCCAACGACTACACGAACTGGCATGCCTATTAAGTCAGAGTCGTTAAATTTAACACCCGCACGTTCATCACGGTCATCGTATAATACTTCATATTTTTCTGATAATATTTTATATAAGTCGTCCGCTGTCGACACAATTGTCTCGTCCTTCGCACTCGTACTGACCAAATGAATATCAAACGGTGTGATAGATTTAGGCCAGATGATACCTTTATCATCGTGATGACCTTCAATCACCGCACTCAGTGCACGTGATACACCAAACCCATAACAGCCCATCAGTACATGTTGAGAGCGACCATTTGAATCAAGCACGGATAGATTCATAGATTCTGAGTACTTTGTACCGAGTTTAAATATGTGACCGAGCTCGATACCTTTCATGAAACGCGCTTGTCCACTGCCGTCTTCAACCGTTTCGCCCTCATTAATAAATCTGAAGTCGCCAACGCCTGCTGCTTTAAAGTCACGGTCAATATTGACATTAATGTAATGGAATTCATTTTCGTTCGCGCCAACCGGGAAGTTAGACATCACGGCAACTTGATAATCGATATATACATCAAGTTTACTGTTAACCGGTCCGAGTGAACCAGCATCAGCGCCCATGATTTCGCGGACTTTATCTTTTTCTGCAAGTTCAACCAGCCCTGCATTAAAGTATGATTTCACTTTAACATCATTGAGTTCTTGATCGCCACGCAGTAAGAACATTTTATATTCACCATCAACATCAACAATCATCGTCTTTGTCGTTGCAATTAAATCGATGTTTAAGAGGTTCGCAAGTGACTCGCACGAGTTCACATTTGGCGTCGCCACTTTCTCCATCTCTTGTTCAGCTTCATATTCCACTGGTTGTTCAACCGGCAGACATGCTGATTTTTCAATATTGGCAGAGTAATTACTTTCATCTGTATAGACGATAATGTCTTCACCAATATCTGATAACACCATGAACTCTTCAGTATCCGTACCTCCGATGGCACCAGAATCTGCCTCCACTACGCGGTAATCAAGTTTGAGGGTTTCTAATATGTTACGATATCCGGCTTTCATGTTGTCATATGTTTGATCTAGTGACGCACTGTCTACGTGGAATGAGTATGCATCTTTCATAATGAACTCACGTCCACGCAACAGTCCAAATCTTGGACGACGCTCATCTCTAAATTTCGTTTGTATCTGATAGATTGTGAGCGGCAAACGCTTATAACTACGCAGTTCATCACGCAGCATATCCACTACAACTTCTTCATGTGTTGGACCGAGTGCAAATGCATTGTCATGACGATCTGTGAGACGAAATAACTCATCTCCATAATCGTTCCAACGGCCACTTTCTACCCATAAATCTTTAGGATGAAGAACCGGCATAATAACTTCAGCAGAACCGATGTTATCCATTTCTTTTCTGACAATACTTTCGATATTTAAAAGCGCGCGGCGCGCAATCGGTAAGTAGTTATAGACACCTGCTGATACCTGACTAATCAGGCCTGCGCGGAGCATAATTTGATGACTGACACTTACTGCATCCGTTGGTGTTTCTCTTAATGTCGGTATAAATAAATTTGATTGTCTCATTTTGAACCTCCTGATATCACTTAGCTAAAGAAAAAGTTTTGTATATCATTCCAAGTCACCATAATCATGACCATAAGAACAAATAACACACCGAATATTTGAATGTTGATTTCAACTTTACGATTGACTGGTCTTCTAAAGATCCATTCATATAGTACAAATAAAATACGGCCGCCATCTAATGCCGGAATCGGTAATAAGTTCATTATACCTAAGTTTACACTGAGCATTGCAGCGAATCTCATCAACACGATGATGCCCTGCTGTGCCATTTCGTTTGTTACAACTGCGATGCCGACAGGTCCATTTAACATATCAAATGAAAATCTGCCTTCAAAAATACTTAGGAATAAATCGACGACAAGTTCAAAAATAAGCGTCGACATATTTACTGTTTCTTGAATACCCCACCATATCGGTGCGACGATACCTGTTTCAAAATGTGCACCAATACCAATCACTAAGCGCTCAACACTCTCACCAGCAAGCTCTTCAGTTATCAGTTCAGGCGTCATTGTAAGCTCTCGCACGTTACCATCATTTGTAACAACAATATCGAGCGGGACCGCACCTTCCTCTTGGATGACTTGAGTCATATGCGTCCAGGAATCGATATCGCGTCCATTGATTGAATTTATGTAATCGCCTGTCATAAGGCCGGCCTCTTCAGCAGGTAAGTCTTCTGCTATTGAACCAACTATCGGATCGTCTACGTTCTTACCAGTAACGTAAAAGACAATAGTAAATAACACAAATGCAAGTAAGAAATTAAATAATGGTCCTGCAAATAGAGCTTGAAACTTTTGCCAAGGGGTCTTTCCCTCAAAGCGCATGTGTGCAGGTGCAATGCGTTCTAGGTTTGCGCCTTCAACAAAATAAGCTTCTTCTGCAATAATATATTTTACGAAACTATTATCATGAAGTTTATGCGCACTGATATACATGTCCTTTTGGATATCGGCATCATCCACTTCAATCTCTTCTACCTGAGTAAAGTTATGCTTATCATCGAGTAGAATATGCGTAATTTCATTTGCTTCATTCAATTTGATTTGAACGCGCATACCCGCATTAAGTGGATTAATTTCCATCTCGCGACTCGCCATTCTGACGTAACCACCAACAGGGAGTAAACGGATTGTATATAATGTATCGTTATATTTATAAGAAAAAATCTTTGGTCCCATACCTATCGCAAATTCAGGACACATGATACCGGCGCGTTTAGCAAACACTAAATGCCCAAATTCATGCACAGTTACCAGCAATCCAAAGACTGCTAAGAATGCTAAAATACCTAATAGCATTGATGTTCACCTCTCACACTTTAAAATCTATTTTGTTTATACATCGTATCGTAATGCAATATTGTTTCTAAATCTGGTTTGTGAACGACGTCATGATGTGACATTGCACGTTCTACAATCTCTTCTATTTCTAAAAATGAAATGCGTCCATTCAAAAATTCATTGACTGCATATTCATTTGCTGCATTCATAACTGCTGGCATTGTGCCGCCAATTTTTAGTGCATCATACGCAAATTGCAACATTCTAAAGCGCTCTAGATCCATCGGCTCGAAGTTTAATTGAGATAACGTTGTGAGGTCAAGTGGATTATTCATCGGCAGGCGCAACGGATATGATAATGCAAATTGAATGGGATGACGCATATCTGAATTACCGAGCTGCGCAATCACACTATTATCTATAAACTCTACCATTGAATGAATGATACTTTCACGATGTAGCAGTGTCGATATCTGGTCTGTATTAAGGCCAAATAACCACTTCGCCTCAATTACTTCAAGTCCCTTATTCATCATCGTCGCAGAATCAATCGTAATCTTTTTACCCATGGACCAGTTCGGATGATTGAGTGCATCCTGCAGTGTCACATGTTTAAGTTCAGCACGTGTTAAATCCCTGAACGAACCGCCGCTTGCAGTCACAATCAAACGCTTTACTTCATTCATTTTTTCACCACGTAAACACTGATAGATTGCAGAGTGTTCAGAGTCAACGGGAAGAATTTTAACATTATTCTGCTCTGCCGCCTCCATAACAATATCACCCGCCGCAACAAGTGTCTCTTTATTCGCGAGCGCGATATCTTTACCCGCATGTATAGCTGCGAGTGTTGGCTCGATACCTATGCTGCCCATTATAGCGGTCACGAGCATATCGGAATCATCTGCTGCAATCTCAAGTAAACCTTCCATACCATATGTAAACTGAATGTTTGGAAATTCCTGCTGTAACGATATTAAATGTGTTTGATTTTTCATACACACGAGTTTTGGTTGAAATGATTTTAGAATATTCCGGAGAACTTCAACATTTTCACCTGCTGCAATTGAGATTAATTCAAATTGATCCTTATTATTTTCAATTACTTCAAGTGTTTGTAAGCCAATTGACCCGGTCACACCGATAATTGATATCTTTTTCATCTAATAACCTCCTATATTAAGAGCGGGAGTATATTCATTACAGGTAAGACAAACAGTAAACTGTCGAACCTATCCAGTATACCACCATGCCCCGGCATTAGCTGTCCAGAATCCTTGACGTCAAAATGACGTTTCAATGCAGATTCAACTAAATCACCGAGCTGGCCAAACACACTTAATATTACTGCATATAGGAGAAGTAACCATAGCTCCAGATGGACAATATAGCCTGCTGCATAGAAGATAATACCAACAGCGACTGCTGTCATTATCCCACCCAGTGCCCCTTCAATCGTTTTGTTCGGGGAAATTTGCGGCCAAAGCTTATGGCGGCCAAATATTCGACCAAAAACATATGCACCAGTGTCTGTACCCCAGACAATTAAGAGCGCAAACGCAATAAACTCTAACCCGGTTTCTCTTGTTTCATAAAAATACATAAAACCAAAGCCTATATATATAACACTTAACACACAGAAACCCATATCAACAAATGTAAATCTATTTTTGCTGAGCACTGTAAAACTAAGTGCCAACAGTGTTAAAAAAATTATCGCTTCTGTTTGATATGTTTCAAGAGCTGGCACATATTGTACTGGAATTAATATAATCATTAATGTCACAAACGATAAAATACCAGGTATTGATAAAATATGTATTCTGTTCATTTTCAATATCTCATAAAGACATATAATTCCGAGTAGACCAACCAAAACAAGGACAGGCAGGTTACCGTATATAACAATCGGTATAAACACTAATAGTGCTACAACAGCAGATAGCGTTCTTGTTAACAATATTAGCCCCCCTTTTTCAGTCCTCCAAAGCGACGTTCTCTTGTATGATATTCTTCAATCATACGCTTTAGTTCATCTGTATTAAATTCCGGCCACAATGTGTCCGTAAAGAACAGTTCACTGTAAGATGATTGCCACAGTAAAAAGTTACTGAGGCGATATTCACCGCTTGTACGTATTATCATATCCGGTTCAGGAAAATCTTTCGTCATTAAATAATTGTTGATTAGCTCAGCACTTAAATCTTCGATGTCAAAGCGCTCAGATTCAATTTCTGTATATATTTTCTTGACGGCCTGCACAACTTCATCACGGCCACCGTAATTTAGAGCAAAGATTAAAGTCAAACCTGTATTTTCACAAGTAGATTCAATCGCTTCCATCACAGCTTTTTGTGTGTTTGCCGGCAAGGCATCAATATTACCAATTGTTTTCACACGGACATTTTCCTTCATTAAGTCTGGTAGAAAGTGACTAAGAAAATCGATTGGTAGGCGCATTAAGAAGTTGACTTCTTTTTGAGGGCGACTCCAATTCTCAGTAGAAAATGCAAATAGTGTTAAATATTTTATACCTAAATTAGAACAATATGTTGTGATTCGTTTAACGTTTTCCATGCCTTCTCTATGGCCCGTAATCCGGGGTAAATTTCGTTTTTTTGCATATCTGCCATTGCCATCCATAATAATCCCAATATGTTTTGGCAATGTGACTTTTACTTCTGTGTTACTTGTAAACAAATGATTTTCCCCCTAAAAAGATCCCAGGTAAAGTATCGTTTCAATTCATTTATTTTATCATACAACTTACATTATGACATAAAAAGACCAGGTAGAGAAATACTACCTGGTTAAAATTAGACAGCCATGATATCCTTTTCTTTGTCATCACATAACTGATCAACTTGTTTGATAAACTTATCTGTTAATTCTTGAACATCCTCTGTGGAACCTCTTAATTCATCTTCAGAAATATTCCCTTTCTTTTCTGAAGCTTTCAGGTCATCATTAGCATCGCGTCTTACGTTTCGAATTGAAACTTTAGTTGTTTCTCCAACTTTGCGCGCTTCTTTTGCGTATTCTTTTCTACGTTCTTCAGTCAGCTGTGGGATTGTAATGCGAATCATTGTCCCGTCACTCGTAGGGTTAACACCAAGATCAGCTTGTTGGATAGCTTTTAAGACACCGTCAACAGAACCTTTGTCATATGGTGTTACAGTAAGCATTCTTGCTTCTGGCACACTGATTGATGCTAACTGATTTACAGGCGTTGGCGCACCATAGTAATCTACATTAACACGGTCGAGTAAACTTGCATTCGCAGCACCAGTTCTAATACTTGCAAGCTCACGGCTTAAACCGTCAATGGTTTTTTGCATCTTAGTTTTTGCTTCTTTAATGATACTTTCTGACATCATCATTCATCCTTACTATTTTTTTATAACTGTACCGATTGTCTCACCGAGCACAGCGCGTTTGATGTTACCTTCTTCTGTAATTGAAAATACCACAAGTGGTATATCATTGTCCATACAGAAAGATGAAGCAGTTGAATCCATTACTTGTAAATTCTCTTGAATCATTTCAAGATATGTCAGCTCATCATATTTAGTCGCTGTAAGATCTGTTTTAGGATCAGCGGAATAAACACCGTCAACATTATTTTTACCCATTAATATAACATCAGCTTCAACTTCAGCCGCTCTTAATGCTGCTGTCGTATCCGTTGAGAAGTAAGGGTTGCCTATACCAGCTGCAAAAATCACGATGCGCCCTTTTTCTAAATGACGAATTGCACGACGTCTAATATATGGTTCTGCAACTTCTTTCATTTCAATCGATGTGAGCACACGTGTTTCACATCCGATTTGCTCCAGGCTATCTTGAAGCGCAAGTGAGTTCATCACTGTTGCAAGCATCCCCATATAATCCGCAGTACCACGGTCCATACCGAGGTCACTGCCGATCTTGCCACGCCATATATTACCGCCACCGACAATTATCGCAATTTCAACACCAAGTTCTTTTGCACCTTTTACTTGAGAAGCGATATCTTTTATCACAACAGGATTGATACCGAATCCATCAGAGCCAGCCAGTGCTTCCCCACTTAATTTTAAAATAATTCTATTATATTTAGAGGTTTCAATCATAATGTTCATCCCTTTTAGTTAAAATTTTAGAAAAAAAGACACCGAAGTGTCTTAAATTATTTCTTTACTTGACCTAAAACTTCATCAGCAAAGTTTTCTTCTCTTTTTTCAATGCCTTCTCCAACTTCATAGCGTACAAAATTAGCAAGTGTACCGCCTTTAGATTTAAGAAAAGCACCGACAGTTTGATCAGAATCTTTAACAAATGGCTGATCTACCATACAAATTTCCTCTAAATATTTACGCATTCTACCTTCTACCATCTTATCTACGATGTTTTCTGGTTTGCCTTCATTTAAAGCCTGCTGTTTTAAGATTTCACGCTCTTGATCAAGCTCTTCTTGAGATACTTGGTCTTTAGAGATGAATTTCGGATTTAGGGCAGCTGCATGCATTGCGACGTCTTTCGCAATTTCAGCATCCTTAACACCTTCAACTAAAGTTAATACACCAATGCGTCCACCCATGTGAAGGTACTCACCAAATGCATCATTGTCCGTTTTTTCAACAAGTTCAAAACGACGCAACGTTAATTTTTCTCCAATGCGTGATACCGCTTCAGTCATTACATCAGCTACAGCTTTACCATTCATTTCTGATTGGTTTAATTCATCTAAAGATGCTGGTTTAACGTCTAAGATGTGGTTTGCAATATTGCTTACTAATTCCTGGAAACTTTCATTTCGTGCAACGAAATCTGTTTCAGCGTTAATTTCAACAATCACTGCTGTGTTCCCTTTAGATGCAACATGAACCGCACCTTCTGCAGCGATACGGTCTGCCTTTTTAGCAGCAGTTGAAATACCTTTTTCTCTTAAATAATCAATTGCTTTATCTAGGTCGCCATCTGTTTCTACAAGTGCTTTTTTACAATCCATCATTCCTGCACCAGTTTTTTCACGTAGTTCTTTAACTAATTTAGCTGAAATTGCCATGTGTTTAAATCCTCCCGGGTCTATATTTTAAAAAAGGTGATAAGACACTTACTGCTTATCACCACATATACTTATTTTATAATTATTCTTTAGTCGTTTCAACAGTCTCGTTTGATTCTGTATCTTCAGCATTCTCAGTCATGTCGATGTTTTGTTCTTTAGCGATCTCGTCATCACTTACGCCGCGCTGACCTTCTAAGATTGCATCTGCCATCTTAGACGTCATTAATCTTACTGCTCTGATAGCGTCATCGTTTGCAGGAATAACGTAATCAATTTCGTCTGGGTCACAGTTTGTGTCTACCATTGCAACGATAGGAATACGTAATTTCTTCGCTTCCATAATTGCGTTACGCTCTTTACGTGGGTCAACGATGAATAATGCTTTTGGCATTTCTTTCATCTCACGAATACCGCCTAAGAATTTTTCTAAACGCTCATATTCTTTACGAAGTTCTACAACTTCTTTTTTAGGAAGTACATCAAACGTACCGTCTTCTTCCATACGTTCAATTTCAGAGATGCGGTTGATACGGCCTTTGATTGTTTGGTAGTTAGTTAAAATACCACCTAACCATCTTTGATTCACGTATAAGTGTCCTGCACGCTCTGCTTCTTCTTTAATAGAATCTTGTGCTTGTTTTTTTGTTCCTACGAATAGTACTTTACCACCGTCTTCAGATACGCTTTTGATGAAATCATAAGCTTCTGCAACTTTTTTCACAGTTTTCTGTAAGTCAATGATATAAATACCATTTCTCTCCGTGAAAATATAACGTTTCATCTTAGGGTTCCAACGACGTGTTTGGTGTCCGAAATGTACACCTGCTTCAAGTAACTGCTTCATACTAATTACTGACATAAATTTTTCCTCCTTGGTTTTACCTCCAGCTTGCCCTATTCCAGTGACCAATCATCGGCACCAACTGAAACTTTCGACAATCTGTGTGTATTTGGCACTTTTAGCGCCACCAAATATAATAACACAAAATCGACTACCAGGCAAGGGTAATCGATTCGGTGATTTAATTAAAATGAATTTTTAAGTGCGTCTGGAAATGATTCCTTTTTAACCTTGATAAACGTACCTTTCATTCCAAGTGACTTCGAATCAATTATCCCTGCACTCTCAAGTTTTCTCAGTGCGTTCACGATAACCGAGCGCGTAATACCTACTCTATCTGCAATTTTAGATGCAATGAGTAAACCTTGTGGGCCATCCAGTTCATCAAAAATATGCGTGATAGCTTCTCTCTCAGAATAAGATAGTGAATTAATCGCCATCGTTATACTTGCTTTATCGCGCGCCTTCTCTTCGATTTCATCCTGCTGTTCTCTTAACATTTCCATACCAACAACTGTGCCTGCGTATTCAGCAAGGACGAGATCGTTCTCTGAAAATTGTTCCGATACTCGACCAAGTACTAGTGTACCGAGGCGCTGTGCTGCACCATAGATTGGTACGATACACGTCGCAGAATCTTGAAATGAATCTTCTGTAGGAAACGCCGTGAGCGGATCGACGAAAGGAATATTTGCTTCTGTTTCTGTGACGACAAACAATTTCTCAACATATTCATCTGGAAACTGTTCATTATCAAGCATATTGCGCACACGTTCATTCACACCGCCTTGATTAAGTGTGTAGCCGACCAAGCGTCCTCTATGCGATAAAATATACACGTTACTTGAGATGACAGAACCAAGTTTATCCGCAAGTTTCTTGTAGTCCACGTTGACACCATCATGCGTTTGAATCAACTTGCTCACTGCACGGGTTTTATCTAATAATGACATCGTTCATTCCCCTTTACATTAACCATTATAATATATATTTGCTTAAATTTTTGTCTGACTTAATATGTGAGAGTTTAGATTCAACATACTGTGTCGTAATCTCAACATGGGCACCATTCATATTACTTGCTTCAAAGAGCAGCTCTTCAAGCAGCGTTTCAAGAATTGTATGCAGGCGTCTCGCACCGATATCATCCGTTTCGTTGTTCACTTCAAACGCAATCTCAGCGAGTTTACGAATTGCATTGTCTTCAAATGTCACAGACACTTCTTCAGTTGAGAGCAATGCTTGATACTGACGCAACAATGAATTTTTCGGTTCTTTTAATATGCGCTCAAAATCATCTGCTGTCAGCTTGCTTAACTCAACTCGAATAGGAAATCGTCCCTGCAACTCTGGAATCAAGTCGCTTGGTTTAGACATATGGAACGCACCAGCACCAATAAAGAGAATGTGGTCGGTATCGATTGTACCGTATTTTGTGTTTACAGTACTACCTTCTACGATTGGTAAAATATCGCGCTGCACACCTTCACGTGAGACGTCTCCTGAATGCTGGTTGCTTTTCGCAATTTTATCCATCTCGTCAATAAATATAATACCCATTGTTTCAGCGAGACGAATCGCTTCATCATTTACTTCACTCGTATCGATAATTTTTTCAGCTTCTTCACGCTTTAAAATCTTACGTGCATCTTTAACTTTTAATGTGCGTTTGTGCTTTTTCTTCGGCATGATATTTTTAAACATATCTTGTACGCCTGATAGGTCGGGGCCAGGACCGATGCCACCTGGCATTTCTGCATCTTGTTCAACCTCAATCGTGACTTCATAATTCTCTAAGTAACCGTCAGCCAATTTTTGACGTAGGTCAGAGCGCTTCACTTTTACGTCATCAGTTACTTCTTCAGTCGCGTTATCATCTTGATTCATGTTCATGAACATTTGGAATGGATTTTGCTGATTGCTGCTATTATTTCTTCTGACGCCTGGTGCAAGCAAACCAACCAAGCGTTCATTTGCGAGTTTCTCAGCATCATCTTCAACCATTTTGACTTTTTGGTCTTTCACGAGTCTAATACTTGCTTCGACTAAATCTCTTACCATGCTTTCAACATCTCGACCGACGTAGCCGACTTCAGTAAACTTTGTAGCTTCCACTTTAGTAAATGGTGCACCTGTCAGTTTAGCCATGCGACGTGCAATCTCAGTTTTACCGACACCTGTCGGTCCAATCATTAAAATGTTCTTTGGTATAACTTCATCTTTAATTTGTTCATCGAGCAACATGCGGCGATAGCGATTGCGCATTGCAATAGCAACCTTACGCTTCGCGTCATCCTGCCCAACGATATTTTCATCGAGTCTTGCTGTAATTTCTCTAGGCGTTAATTGAATACTCAATACAATGTCTCTCCTTATTCAATCGTTTCTACGATAATTTGATCGTTTGTAAACACACAGATATCAGCAGCAATCTCGAGTGCATCACGTGCGATTGTGCTGGCATCTAACTTCTCACCATGTTTTTTTAATGCGCGACCTGCACTGAGTGCATAGCTGCCACCGCTCCCGATCGCAATCATACCATCGTCCGGTTCGATCACTTCTCCCGTACCACTTACGACAAGGAGCATGTCTTTATCCATGACAATTAACATTGCTTCTAATTGACGGAGCATTTTATCTCCGCGCCATTCTTTAGCGAGTTCAACTGCTGCACGGTCGAGCTGACCGTTGTATGTATTTAATTTTTCTTCGAACTTTTCAAATAATGTAAATGCATCTGCGACTGAGCCGGCAAAACCTGCAAGCACTTGGTCATGGAATAGACGTCTCACTTTTCTCGCCTTGTGTTTCATAACGATTTGATTCCCCATCGTCATCTGACCGTCTCCGCTCATCGCAGCGACACCTTTATGGTGTATCGCAAATATCGTTGTACCTTTAATAACCAACATTGTCACCTCTTATTTCCTGGATGAAATTCTAAATATGTCTTCCTTAAATTTTCACGTGATACATGTGTGTACTTCTGCGTTGTCGATAAAGACTCATGTCCAAGCAACTCCTGCACTGCACGCAAGTCCGCACCATTGTTTAACATGTGCGTTGCAAACGTATGACGCAGTTTGTGCGGGTGCATATGAAAGTTGAGCGCACTTTTATTGACCAGAGTATTCAATACATACCTTAAGCCGCGGTCTGTCAGTGCATCCCCTCTATAATTTAACCATATGCTGTGGTCTGGTGGAATCTTTTTATCGTATAGTTCGAGATAATCAGCGAGAGCAACTTTGGCCCTATCATTGAACGGAATCACACGCTCTTTTTGACCCTTACCAAGAACCCTGATCACCTGTGTATCAAAATCGATACTTGTTTTTTTCATTGCGAGCAGTTCACCCGCCCGCATGCCTGTACCGTACAGCAATTCTAAAATTGCCAAGTCACGCACATACATTTTAGAGTCCTGATTGATTGATGCAAACAACTGCTCAATTTCATTTTCATAGAAGAAGGTTGGTAAATATTTCTCCTGCTTCGGCAACGGCAAATTATCAAATGGATTAGTCGTGACGTAGTCCCTACTAATTAAAAACTGATAAAAAGTCCGCAATGTCGAAATATTTCGAGCAATCGTCGATTTCTTTAAATTCCGTTGATATAACTGGTGCAGGAAATTCCTCGCATCCCTATATTCGAATGATTTGAATGTTAAACGTTCGCTTTCGAGAAATTGATTAAATGTTTCCAGGTCCCTCATGTAACTATTAATCGTATGTTGCGATAAGTTACGCTGATAAAGTAGTTGATCTTTGAACTGTTCGATATACATCAAACCAACCTCCTAATTCAGAATTTTACCACAATTCTATTATTTATAATAATGAACGACATGCAGATTGATTGTGTTCTTAGCGATTGGATGCGGTTCGATGTTTATTTTTGTAAAGTTATGGTGTTTTGTGGGTGTGCGTGTGATCCAGCGCTAATTTTTAGGGCGGGAATCACATTTGGTGGCTGTGCGTGTGATTCATTGCCGATTTTTGGGGCGGGAATCACGTTTGGTGGCTGTGCGTGTGATTTTTTGCCGATTTTTAGGCCGGGAATCACATTTGGTGCTCCCACGTGTGATTCAGCACCGTTTTTTTGACCGGGAATCACATTTGGTCGACTTCCGTGTGATTCATTGCCGATTTTTGGGGCGGGAATCACGTTTGGTCGACTTCCGTGTGATTCAGCACCTATTTTTAGGCTGGGAATCACGTTTGGTCGACTTCCGTGTGATTCAGCACCTTTCTTTTGGCCGGGGGTCACGTTTAAACTAAGTCC